>CAYJSK010000073.1:0-5259 GCA_964372745.1 Candidatus Woesearchaeota archaeon | reverse complement strand
ATTCTTCCCACTTCAAATCTCTCTTATCTACAAGTTCAGAAATTTTTACTCCCATAGAAACAAGAAAAAGATAAATCAATATAAATAGCTTACGAAAAAAACTCAACCATAGAGTCTAAAACCAACCCCTATTTATTTACAGTAAATAGATAACCATAAAAACCAGGAAAAGAAGAAGAAACATTAAAAGAAATCGAACTCCTTAAACAAGAAAAAACATACAAACCTCAAAAAGATATCCTCACCCTTTCTCTAGGGCAAGAAGCATCTATCATTATTTATAAGAACGCCATAAAAAACGCAAAGAGATCTATCTACATTCTGGGATGGCGTATGCACAAAGTCCAGGACAAATATACCTTCCTACAAAATTTTAAAGACCCATTAAAAAGAAAAGTAGATGTACGCCTTCTCCTCACAGGAGGACCAGAAAAAGAATGGGATCTCCTTGCTGCATACAAAAGAGCAGGAATTAAAATAAAATATTTTCCTTTAGAAAAAGACAAATTCACATTATTCATCGTAGATGGAGAAGAATGTAAAATGACTTTAAAAGATAAATCCTTTCCTGAAAAATATAACATCCATGTACACGATTCTTCTTTAGCTGCAGCAATGGAGTCCTATTTTCTAGAATGCTGGAAGAAAGCAGAAGAACTTCCCAAAAAATCTACAAAAAGATAATAAAGACCAAAAAGTCAAAGCAAAGGAGAGTGGTGATAAAGCATATTTCTTTCAAGCATGGTTGGTGGTACTTCTATAGACTGCACGAACCAAAAACACAATCTCTTACAAAAAGCTATCCTGAACTAAAAAATTATCTCTACGACGTTTTCGAAAACTGCCCTCACCCATACTTCGAAGTAGAGCCTCGTTCTTCGAAACTCAAATTCAACCTGCAAAACATAAACCTTAAACATATTGATAAACATGAACTGACCGAGCTCACAAAGCAAGGCCTCACAGCAAACGCAGAACGCTACCAATCAAATCACTCTAAAGTACAACTCTACATGCTTGAAAAGGATGCAAACACCATTGCAATAGAAGTCCCTTTATGGCTCCATAGTGAAGAACTTCCGGAATACGAAAAAATATTCAACACAAACAACCCTCTCACAGGTCATATTGATGCTCTTCGTGTAGAGGATGACAAAATCTGGATATGGGATTACAAACCCAACGCAAGACTAGAAAAATTTGCTTCCACACAAGTATTCTTCTATGCCTACATGCTATCCAAAAGAACATCCATACCATTAAACAACTTCCGCTGTGGCTACTTCGACGCAACAAACACCTATGTCTTCAATCCAAATTCTTGTAAAGTCAATCAAACTGAACAAAAAACCCTAGAAAGCATCCAGAAACGTTTTTAAAAGCCCATGGTCTAGAATCTACTATGCAAAAGCTCACCCTCATCTTTAGTGATACAGAATTTGGGGAAGGAAATGCAACAGATGACTTTGTGGAAGATGAATTGTTTATTGATACTCTAAAAAAACACTTTGATGATGGAAAGAAATACCCTATAGACTTTGTTTTTAATGGTGACACTTTTGATTTTATGAAAGCACCATACAAAGAAAAATATCCCAGACACATTACTGAAAAAGTTTCACTCTGGAAACTCGAAGAAATACGCAAAGCCCACCCTTTGTTTTTTATTGCTTTAGCAGAATGCCTCAAAACAAACCTCCAATCAAAAATTATTTTCATCCATGGCAACCACGATTTTGACTTAGAATATTCTGGAATACAAAAGAGAATCAAAGAGCTCATTACAAAAGACAAACAAGAACAAGAACGCATCCTTTTTCCAGGCTTTGAATATAGTGATGGGCTCATACATATCGAACATGGATCACAACTCGATGAATTCTTTAAAGTCGAACCAGATAAACTGATATATGACTCTCCAAACCAAATCCTTGGAGAACCTTTTCTTCTCAAACCATGGGGTTATAACGCATTGTACGAACACTACATCTACATCAAAGAAGAATATCCCATTATTGAACGCCTCAATCCAAGAGCAAGGACTATTGAACTTCTTCCCTTTCATCTTCAAAGAAAAATTCTTGGAGGAACACTCTGGTACATGCTCAAAACATTCCTCTACACACAATGGAGACATAAAGAAGACCCTATGTACAGGTTTACTCTTATAGAATTTAAAAAATACATGTATAACTTTTTTAAAGGAGAATACGAACTCAAGGTGGATAGACAAGCAAAAAGAAAACTACGAAAAAACATTTTTCAAGTCATCTGCTTTGGACACACACACAAACCCAGACTCTGGAGAATAAAAGGAAAATGGATGCTCAACACAGGGAACTGGAGAGATGAATACCAACTCAATGAAAAAGATAAAATGTACTATCCAAAAATCAAAAGCTATGCCTTTATTCTTCATGATGAAAAAGGGATACAAAAAATAGAACTCAAGAAACTAAAATCAAAACAAAAACCCATTTCTATTGAAGAAATAAAAGACTACGTAAGAAAGAAGAACTAATACCCAAACAAACTTTTCTGTCCAGAAAGTAACTCATCAAATTTCAACCCTAAAAAGACAAGAACAGAATCCGCAAGAGGCTTGATTTGTTTCTGAATATAATGCTCATAATCATAAGGTCCTTGAAATCCCTCGGAGGGTTCAACACCTTCTTTTCCATAGACATACCTTACAACAGTTCCTTTAAAATTGTGTATTTTTCTAGCAGCTTTAACGTGAGGGGGTGTAGTTTTTATATAATCCTTCAATGGTTTTCGCAAAGATTTCTTATACACCAGCAAAGCATCATACTTTCCTTTTTTCAAATCCCTCACAAAATGAGAAATAAACTCTTCCACTTTCTGGCCAGTAAACACTCTCATAAGCAACTCTTCTTGAAACTTCTTCGCAACAAGCGTCCAATCACCTCGAATTGCTTCCATACCCACAACTTCTAATTTTCCATGAACCAAACCAGCATATCGCTTCTTCGCACCTTTATCCACACCACGCAAACGAGGCATAATAAATTTGGTATACACTTTTTCAAATTCTAAATGCAAAGAACTATCCAAATAATACTCCGAGCGGATATAATCTTTTAAGAGAGCATTCATTTTCTTCTCTAAATCTTTCCCTAACTTTTCCGGATCACTTTTTCCAGCAACAACAAAACAAGAATCAGTATCAGAATAAATAACCTCATAACCCTCCTCTCGAATCATCTCTGCAGTCTTCTTAATAAAGAATTGTGCAAAAGAAGTAATCGCATTTGCAAGTTCTAAGTTATAATAACGACATAAAGGGGAAGCCATAACACCAAAAAAAGAATTCAGAAGAATTTTAATCGCATAACGACCAACCTCATCTTTTTTCTGTCTATACTCCTCACGAACTTTCATCAATTCACGAATAATCTCAGGCATAATTCCTTTCTCTTTAGAAAAAGTCGCTCCATTAGGGGCTTTAATTCCTTTTTTCCCAAAACTCAAAGGATCAATATTAAAAGTTTGCATAAGAGAAGGATACAAAGATTTAAAGTCAAACACAATAATATTATCATACAACCCAGGAAGAGAATCCATAACATAACCACCTGTAATAGATTCTTCTTTCACACTATGCGCAACAGAAGGAGCAACATAGCCTCTATCCCGCAATTTTTTCAAATACAAAGAATCCAGGGAAGCAATACTCCCTTTCACATCATCAAGCATCAGACCAGTGAGTGCAGACCTTTTTGTATACATAGGCAAGAGATTACTTTTCTCTAAAATACGCAACACAAGCTCAGAATCCTTCAGATTATAATCTACTAATTTCTGCTGATGTTTTTTATAGAGTTCTTCTATCTCACTCCCTTTATTTGTAAATGCAAGAGTCTTTCCTTCTTTCAAAAAATGTTGTGCAGCTGTTTCTAATTTGTAATCCTCTAACTTAGTCGTATCTCTCACCCAAGATAGAAGATCTATAACCTGCCTCCCTTCTGCAATCACACGAGACTGTTGAAAATATCCTTCTTTAATAATGAGCTTCGTTGCACTTTCAAAGCGTCCTAACACAAAAGGAACTTCCAATTTCTGACATCTCTTTTTAATAACTTTCATATCAAAATCAATAAGATGCCAACCTAAAATCAAATCAGGATCTAATTCTCGAATAAGAAGAAAAAACCTTTCTAACAACTCTTTTTCTGTTTCAAAAGATTCAGAATTCTTTAATTTTTTTTCAGAAACAATAAGCACCTTTTTAAAATTTCCACACACCAGAGAAACACTATAAATACCTCTTGCACGAGAATCAGTTTCAATATCCAAAGCAAGAAGCTTCAAAGGGACAAAAACAGGATCTAAGGGTTTCAGCTCAGGATTCGTATATACCTTCATATCTCCTTGATAACTATAATCTCCTTGAACATCAACAAAGATGTGTATTTTCAGATCAATGAGAAAACGTCGAGAATATTGTATATCTGCTTCATAACATTGTATTCCCTCTGGCTCAAACATTTTTCGCAATACAGCAACATCAGAAGGGATATCAACGAGAACTTTCACAACTTCATGGCCTTGAAAATCTTTAAAACCTACTTCTTCACTATCAAAGTCTTCTAAATTTTGTGCTTGAGCAAGATCACTGGTTTTAATAAAAAAATAAGGCCTATACTGAGAAAGAACCAAAAAAGCTTCACCTTCTTCAGACCTCCCAAAAAGACTCACAAAAGATTTTCCATGTATAATCCTATAGGAAGCATCAACAATAAACCCTTTCATAAAAAAAGAAAGAAACTAAAAGTACATAAACTTTTCTCTACAAAAACATACCCCCTCTAAACAAAAAAGAATCACTGTCTACACTGACCTGATACATCCCCGGGAATAGTCCTTGTTCCACGTATTATTCACATGAAACCAAGGATAATTCTCAACCAACATTTTATAAGCATACCCTTCCTGAACCACAGCATACAAGCCAGAAAAATCTAAATTTTCTTTCAGCATAGCATCATCCAAAACTAAACTATTTACGGAATTACTTTTCTCATACACTTTCCCTGATATAAAAATAAGCCTTAAAAAATGTAATAGCCTAAATAAAGACAAATAGATATCTTTTTAAAAGCCCAGAAATATCAAAAAGTATATGGCTGGATTTAATCAAAGAATGCAACATTTTAGAAGGGATATAGAAATTCATTACCTCAAATTTTATATCTGGCCATACTGGTTCTATTATCAAAATAAAAGATTTTTTGAGTC
>CAYJSK010000072.1:0-5293 GCA_964372745.1 Candidatus Woesearchaeota archaeon | reverse complement strand
CCGATCTTCAGAATACTTCCAGTCTTGTAGGCTATTGGCCCTTTGATGAAGGATCAGGAACAGTGTCTCATGAGTTTGTCAATAATTTTTCTGCGTCAATTAATCAATCAAATTGGTCTAGAGGGAGAAACTATTATGCGATTGTTCCCAATGCCACAAATAATATCACCGTAGGCAATACAGCTGGTCTTAACCTCACAAAAAATTTTACCATTGAGCTTTGGATTTCTGCTCGTGAAGGAACGGATATGGAACTGTATAATTTGGATAGCTTTAGAATTTTTATTCAGAACAGTACTTTTAAAGTTCATTTTCCTTTAGGTGCAAATGCTTCAGCAGAAAAGATTGTAAGTGCAAATACACTTCCCTCTCTAGGAACTTGGACGCAAATTGTGACAACCTATGGTAATGCAACTCTCTCTTTCTATGTAAATGGAGCTCTTGATAATTCTACAGCTCTTTCTGGAAGACTGGGAAATTACTCAGGAGTATTATATTTTGGAAAAGATCCGACCTCTGCAACAACCTACTTTAGGGGTCTCATTGATGAAGTTGCAATATACAATGCAAGTTTGACAGCATCAGAAGTAAGTGACCATTACAAAAAAGGTATTGCTCGTTTATCAAAGCATAATACTTTAGAAATAGATACAACACAAGCACATTTTGCGAATGGTACATGTACGAGTGTAAACTGTACTTTGGAATCAGGAAACATATCTCTTGCAAATTCCAGTTCTACAGCATATTATAGCACAGGAAATGTTACTTCAAGAATTTTAGAACTCTCCAATGGACATGATGACCCCATCTTAAGATGGACAAATACAACTCCATTGGGAACAAATCTTTCTCTGCAAATACGTACAGGTATTCAAGGTGATAATGATACCATTACTTGGTCTGAAGGTGCAGGTCCAGATCCAACGCATGCAAAAGATCAGAGTATTATTATTGCTCTTGATTTTGCAGAAGGGTATGGGAATGTAACAATGACAAAAGGTGCTTTGAGTTTACAAGCAAACCTTACGAATAATGACTTTACTCCTAAAGGAAAACATGGCTATGCTGCAAGGCTGTATGGAGAGAATTCTATAACTATTCCTGGGAGTGCATCTGATCTTTATCTTAATATCCCAAAGAATTTTACTTTAGAAATATGGGTAAAAGCAATAAACACCAATTCTGGTCTTGCTCTTGTAGATAAAGATAAGTATAGGCTTTATACAAATGCTTCTGGGAACATTATCTTCAATGCCAGTTATAGTAATAATGTTACTTCTACTCCTAGTATTTCTATTCTCCAATTAGAAAACTGGACACATATTACTGTAACGCATGATAGCGACAATATCACAAGACTCTACATAAATGGGACTCTAGAAAAAACACAAACAAATAATGGGACAATGAATACAGCTTCAACAGCTCTTACACTTGGAGGTGTAACATCTTTAGCCTATCTCAATGGGACTTTAGATAGCTTTGTCATCTATAATAGGACTCTTTCTCCTTCTGAAATCATTTCTCATGCACAAAATAGGTTTACGAATTCATCAGGGGGAGAATATACCGGAGAGCTCAATAGATTTATTCAGTATAGAGTCTTTTTTGAATCAAATGGAACCGTACGAAGTCCTACTCTTTTTGATGTTTCCTTCCAGTTCTTTAATTATTCTACGTATATTTACAATCATAACCCTACAAATCTTTCCTTAGTAAGTACAGCTAATAATACGCTTGTAACAACAGGAAATATTACTCTCAACTGGACAACAAGTACAGACCTAGAGAATGATACACTCTTCTATGAGTTTATGCTTGCAAATGATTCTAATTTTACAAATATTCTTGTAAGTACACTAGCAATCAATAATATTTCGCAAGGAGATTATTCTAGTGATAACCATACTATTGTAGTAGAACATTTTGAGTTAAAAGAAACAATGAGAAATCATGGTTTTACTGGCAATTGGTCTAGTACACAAAGCTATGGGCGTTGGGGCAATGGTTTTGAACTAAAATTTACAGATCAGTTCCTAAGAATCGCAGCAGATCCTATTAATCCCCAAATGGCCACTATCGAGTTTTGGCTACGACCTAATTGGAATGCTAATGATGGACAAATAAATTATATGCTTGAAAATTCAAATGGGAATCTGGCATTGAATCGTTCAGGTACTTTGTTGTACCTTGCTATGGATACAACTTCTCCTAAAATTCTAACGTATAATATTAGTACTTGGAACGCAAATGAATGGCATCATCTGGCAATTTCTTGGCAGCGCTACAAAAATCTGACTTTATATCTTGATGGGGTTCGTGTTAATAGAACCACTGCTCCAAATTTAACCAGTACTTCTTCTGCAGGGCTCCTTTATATTGGGAGCAATGCCAGCACAACTGGGAATAGCCTTGTCAATGGAACTATAGATGAGCTTCGTATAAGCAATGCTGCAAGAGAATCAACACAAGATTTGAATAGCACAAATTATACTCTCACAACTGCTGATTATGCAGATAATACGTATTATTGGAGAGCACGTGCAGTGCAAGGGTATAACCAAAGCTTTGATGGAGAAAGAAGTGATAGCTCTTGGGATTATAGAGCTATACGTTTGGATACAAGAATGCCTATGCTCAGTCAAACAGAGGACCCTATTGCTATGCGTTGGGAGAATACAACTTCTTTAAATCTCACTTCCACTGAGCCAACCTATTGTGAATATAAAAATCATAGTGGCTCTTTTGTTCCTATGACTTTTACCTCAGGGTTAACTCATAGCCAGCAGATAAATCTGAGTAATGCCGCAGGGAATTATACTTATTATATTAACTGTAATGATACTGCAAATCAGTTTGCCAATACGACACTCAGTTTTTATGTTTTCAATTTTAGTGCAGGAACTATTGCAAGGGCTACAGTCAATTATTCTTTTACTGCAAATACAAGTATAACTTCCAACTTCACCAGTTCTGGAGGATTAAATATTTCAAGAATCAACATCACAACAAGAAATAGTTTCCCTGCAAAAGTCTCTGTAGTAAGACATATGGCAGATAGAAATCCAGAGAATAATAGTAAAAATTTAGAACCCGAAATTATTGCTTTTTGGACCATTATTCCTGATGATATCCTTGTTGCAAACCTCTCTGAGAATATGACTGTGACCTTTTTTTATGAACAAGGAATGCTTGATCCACTTGCTTCTAAAACATTCAAGTTATTTTATTTTAATTATAAAACCAGTACTTGGGAGCCACAAATAGAAAGAGCATCTAAACCAGAATTATTTTTTTCTTTTAACACCAGAACATTTGGAACCTATACTCTTTCCAATACACCACCTCTAATTCCTGGTCCACCGCCTCCAGTACCTGAAGTGGCAAAGCAAAAAGGTGCGGCAGCTCAAACTCCTTATATTGGCTTTCATGACTTTACAGAAGAGTATATCCCTTATGAATTTCCTTTTGCACGTTTAAATGTAGGAGAGGAACAAACCTTAGAAATGCAAGATAGTAATATTGCTCTCTTCACAGCATATTTTGCTTCAAATACTTATTTAGAGGGTGTCACTCTTTTAGTTGTGGATGCAACAGCAGCAGAAGGAGCATATGATGCATTCACCATCTACTCAGAAAGCATGGATGCATCTGAGCTTTCCTATTTAACTTTAGAATCCACTATAGAAAAATCCTGGTTAGAAGAAAATTCCTATTCATTAGAAGATATGATTCTTGTAGATGAAGAGGGGAATACGTATACACTTACCACAGTTTATGAAGATGATGACTACTATTATGTCCAAAGTGAAGTGAATCGTTTTGGCACTTTTACTATCACCACACAAACTTTGGCAGAACAAGCAACAACAACAGAAGAAAGTACAACAGAAGCAACAACAGAACAAGCTGCAGAAACAATAAGTTACGCTGCAGAAGCAGAAGGCTTTTCTTTTGATAGTTCTCTTTTCTATGTTTTCCTATACACACTCCTTTTCTCTCTGGGGTTTTATTACCTTTCACAAATGTCCTTAGCACTCTATTTTACTCTTACAAATAGATTCTTTCTTTCTGAAGAAGAAGTTATCCAAGAAGACTTAGGCCCATTAAGAAGCACCATATATCTCAATAAAGAAAAAGATCTTTCTGAAGAACTTCTGAAACAAGGCTGGAAAGCAGAGGATATTCAAAAAATACAGGAAGCAATACAAAAACTCCCTCAAGGAAAGTTAGAGTCCTACATTTATCAAAGATTGAGCATGAGTCATAGTGAGGAACAGATTATCAAAGACTTGACAAGAGTGGGTTGGGACAGAAAAAAGACAAAGAAAGAAATAGAGAGATTCAAAACGATTTAATCATTTTCAGGTTTCATAGTGGGAAAGAAAATAACTTCTTTAATAGAGCTTGCATTGGTCAAAAGAATAACCATTCGATCAATACCTAAACCAACACCACCGGTAGGAGGCAACCCATACTCCATGCTCCGAATAAAGTCTGTATCCATTGGATGTGCCTCTTCATCACCACCGCGTCCTCGTTCGACTTGTTCTTCAAGGAATTGTTTTTGAAGCAAAGGGTCTGTGAGTTCAGAATAGCCATTTCCAACTTCCCAACCATTAATATAAGGCTCAAATCGTTCTATCAATGCAGGATCTCCTCTTTTCAATTTACAGAGAGGCGTCGTTTCCCTCGGATGATCAGTGATAAAAACAGGATGTATAAGTTTTTCTTCACAAAGTTCTTCAAAAAGAGCAGCAATTGCTAAGCCTCTCGTCATCCCATGTCTGTTAATCTTATGTGTATCAAGAACCCTAAAAAGTTCTTTATCTGAAAGTCTCTTCACATCAATATCTGCACATTCTTTGAGAGCTTCATACATGGTCATTCGTTTCCAAGGCTTTTTCAAACTCATCTTTGTTCCTTGATACACAATCTCTGTAGTTCCAAGAACTTTCTTTGCAACAAACTCATACAAATCCTCAGTAAGCTCCATCATATCTTCATAATCAACACCACTCCAGTAGCATTCCATCATGGTAAACTCAGGGTTATGTGTTTTATCCACTCCTTCATTTCGAAAATTCTTACAAATAGTATACACTTTTTCATAGCCTCCAACAATAAGTCGTTTCAAATACAACTCTGGAGAAATGGAAAGAAATAAATCAATATTCCATGCATTGATATGTGTCTTAAATGGCCGTGCACTTGCTCCTCCATACACTGGTTGTAAGGTAGGAATATCCACTTCAACAAATCCTTTTGTATCAAGATATTCACGAACAGC
>CAYJSK010000071.1:0-5531 GCA_964372745.1 Candidatus Woesearchaeota archaeon | reverse complement strand
ATTTAATATAAAAAGCATAAAAGATGGTAGAAATAGATCCTCGTTTACAAAAAGTCATGGACAAGTATGGGGCAAAGTTAGGAAACCAGTTCCAAAACTCCATGGACCAACCTTCTGCAGGAGTCTTTACAAAAGATTATAACACCTTTAGATCAGAAGCCTTACACTTAGAAAACTCTCTCTACGAACGCGCATGTAAATTTGCTCATTCTATTCTTGATCTTGCTCCAACAAATAAGGAGTACCAGAAGAAAATGGAGCAGGCAATCGAGTCAACACATTTAGATGTCACTCCCTCTTCAGCATACACACTAGCAATTCTCGTCATGTTCTCTTTAATCTTTTTTGGTTTTTTTATTGGTGCTGTCACCTATATGTTTGGTTTTCCACAAATGCTTCTCGCAGTATTTTTCATAGCAATGGGAATTATTTTACTTTTCCCATTATCAAACCACCCTATTCATCTCGCACAAAAACGTCGTCTACAAGCATCCAATCAAATGGTTCTTTGTATTCTCTATGTCGTCATTTACATGCGCCATACTTCTAATTTAGAGCATGCGATTAAATTTGCAGGGGAACATGTAGGCAACCCTTTAGCCTTGGATTTAAGAAAAATTTATTGGGATGTGGAAACAAACAGATATCAAACCATTCAGAAATCTTTAGACGTCTATCTTGATGGGTGGAAAGATTATAATTTGGCCTTTGTGGAATCTTTTCATTTGATTGAATCTTCTCTGTATGAATCTTCAGAAGAACGAAGAATAGAATTACTTGAAAAATCTTTGAGTGTGATCTTAGAAGGTACCTATGATAGTATGTTACACTATGCACAAGAAGTCACTTCTCCCATTACCATGCTCCACATGTTGGGAGTCATTTTACCTATCCTGGGTTTAATCGTTCTTCCTTTGATGGGTTCTTTTCTGGGAGTGAAATGGTATCACATCGCGTTATTGTACAATGTTCTCCTCCCTTCTGTGGTCTTCTACATGGGCTATAACATACTCGCAAAGCGTCCCATTGGTTATGCCCAAGCAGACATCTCTTCGCTGCCTCAGTATGCAGACATGCGAAAATATTCTCTGAAAATGAGTAAAGATAAAGAAGTGCTTATTGATCCAAAACATATTGCTATTATAGTTTTTTTTGTCTTGTTTATGATTGGCATAGCCCCTTTAGCTTTGCATATCATTGATCCAACAACAGAAATCTATTTGACTGATGATATGCTTCTGTTGGATTATCGACAGACAGATATAGGCCTTGTAGGTCCATTTGGTATAGGCGCAACCATGCTTAGCTTATTTATCCCCATGGCCTTTGCATTATCTTTAGGTATATATTATCAAATAAAATCCAATCGTTTGATTAAAATTCGCGAAGAAACACAAAAGTTGGAAACAGAATTTCGTGGAGCAATCTTCCAACTAGGAAATCGAGTAGGAGGTGGTATGCCTGCAGAGATGGCCTTCGGAAAAGTCTCACAAGCACTTTCGGGAACACCCACAGGGAAATTTTTAGGTATTGTAGATAATAATATTCGTATGCAAGGAATGAGCTTGCAGGACGCAATCTTTAATGATAAGAATGGTGCGATTGTATCCTATCCCTCTTCTTTAATCGAAAGTACTATGAAAGTCTTGGTAGAGTCTGCACGAAAGGGTCCACAAGTTGTTTCCAAAGCACTTCTAAGTATTGCAGAATATCTCGATAGAATTTACAAAGTATCTGAACGTATGAAAGATTTGCTTTCAGAAATTTCTTCATCTATGAAATCTCAAGTATCCTTCCTCACTCCTTTGATTGCAGGGATTGTTGTAGGAATAGGTGCAATGATTACCACCATTATTGGCTCTCTCTCCACATCTTTAGGTGCAGCAACAGAAGGTGGTGGGGAATCCTTATTATCTGGAGCTTCTGGTCTTGCAAACATCTTCCCTCTTGAGAAACTCATATCTCCCTATTTTTTACAAATCATTGTTGGGTTGTATGTCGTTGAAATGGTCTTCGTCTTAACCATTCAAGCAAATGGCATCGAAAATGGGGTAGATAAACTCAATGAAGAGTATACACTAGGGAAAAACTTATTTAGAGGCACACTCTTGTACATCCTGATTGCAGGGATTACAATCTTTGCATTCAACCTCCTTGCACTTGCAATACAATAAAAAAATGGCACTCAAAACAATTGTGATACTCATTGCAGGGATTGCGTTGGTCATTGTGGTGATGCTATTTATTTGGAACTTGAAAAATGTCTTGGTATAACAAAAAAGGGGCAGCTCCTGCATTTGATGTTATCATTTATGCAGTCTTGGGTTTGGTTTTCTTAGCGATGGTGATTGCAATTTATGTTTCTTTACAAGGTTCGGTGTTGAATAAAGAAACTTTTTCACAAACAGGCTGTTGGTTAACAAACACAATTAAATGTAATGGAGGATTATTTTCAGGGATGCCTTCTCTTTGTTTACCAGAAACTCTAGAAGAGCCTATAGATACTGCAAAGCTTGCTGATCTAACACGTGATACTTGGTGGATGTATAAAGAAGGGGAATGTGATATGGGTAGTGCTGCAGACGAAGTGTATCCTGTATATACTTTTATTCCTGAGAAGGATATAAATCTCGGTGAATTCTTTTTGTATGATTTATCACACAATTCAAATAATCCATCCAAAATAGTTACAATAGAGAATTCTGACTATGCATATCTTGAAACTAATACAATTGGTCAAACATTTTGTTTTGATACTCATGATGCAGATATAAAAAATCTTAAATTAGGTGAAGGAGAATTATACTACATTTTATATTATGATGATCAGGAATTATTTGGTGATAGTTTAGGTGATAGAATTTTAATTTCATCAGATCCTGACTATGACAAAGAGTGGGCAAGGAATGTTATAGTTGGTGCAACAGTGGGAACAGTTGCTGCTGCAGGTCTAGCTGCAGTAACTATTTTTTCAGGGGGAACAAGTTTAACATTATCTGCAGGTTTCGTACCAACAGTTTCTTTAGTAACTAATGCTGTATTATATTTAGTGGCTGCAGAAACAGGAAGTACTCTTGCAATAGCTGGGCTGGGAGCTGCAGCGGGAGCATATGGTGGATCAGAAGGTGCTTTTTATGTATCTAGTGCCTTTCAAGGAGACGGGAGTTGTCTTGCATATGGTCCAGGTGAAGTATTAAATGAATAAAAAAGCAGAACTCGCATGGGAATATGTAGCAATTATAATCATTGGTTTAGTAGTCCTGCTAGCCATGATCCTCTTTTCCACACAATTAAAGGATAAGATTATTGAAGGAATAAGCTATTTCACGGAGAAGATTTTAGGAAAATAACTATGTCAGACGCACCAACATCCGCAATATCACCTTTACTCATCATCATAGTCATTTTTGTAGTTGTCATTATATTCTTTACTTTAGGCTCTGAAACACAAGATCAAATTTTGGGTATTTTTGACCAAGCCTTCTTTGGTGAAGAAAAAGATAAAGCATCTGCAGAACTTGCAACTGTAGAGTCTCAAAAAGCACTTCTAGAAAATATACATCTCTGTGATCCCAGTGAAAAGTATAATCCTACGGGAGAGTCTGCTTGTTTTTGTCTTACAGAGAGTTTTGGGAATATAAATAAAAAGAATAAGGTGGCTATTCAGAATGTTTTGAGTGAAGACAAAGTCATAATAACATCTCTAGGGAGTGGCGGAGAGCCCTTATCCCAGGAAACGCAAAAGTATAATCTCGGTTTATTTGCAGTAGTAAAAGATGCAGACAAAAGATCACTCGTATGCCTCTATCCGCAGTCTTTTTTTATCCAAGGTGTAGAAGAAGAGGATGAACATGGGGGAGAAGTAAATCATTGGTACGTCATTTGGGAAGAGGATTTACCCAGTAAAAGTTTTTTAGATTCTTTAGATAAAAGATGGGAAACAGGTGATGATGCATCTGCAAATGACTATTATTATGGCTTTTATAGAGAAAAAGCACTGAATGCAGATTATGCGAAAGAGTTACGTACGGCACCAATAATATACAGAACCAGTGCTGAATATTATTGTCTTTTAACGGATCTCGTTGAAGAGGATATAGACTCAAAAGAACTTACAAGCAACATTCTCATAGAGAATATACCTGTGGAAATTGGGTCTATAGAAGGATTTATCGAACCATCAACAGATTTTAGTGATGTAATAGACTTTTTCACAGATGATTCAAAATATTGTACGAAAGAACAAGATAACTCTTAAAAATATTCAAAAATCAAAAGGGAGTTGATTATTATGCCAAAAAAATTAAAGTTTATAGATCTATATGAAAGTTTAGTTCGTAAGTTCGCGATTTGATTATGAGGGATTTTTAGACTCATTCCCTAATATTACAATCGCTTCCATATTATTCCATAGCGCTGTAGCAAGGGCTATAGACCCTGGTTCTTTTTGATTACTAAGAACACGATATAAATTTTTACTACAGTTATTATTGAATGTTTCTACAGATTGTTCAGGTGAACGTCCTTTAATTAGGGATTTTGATAAATCATTTGGGGGTTCTAGAAACAATTTTGCTCTTTTATCCTTCATAGGATTGGTAATATACTCTTCATTTGCATAAAACACGAATGGAACCTTAAACCCAATGAAGCAACTATCATCATCTGCTATTTTTTTTCCAAGTGACGCAGCTGCAGAACATGCACGAGCGAATATAACTCTTCCAAGTAAATACGTGTTATCTTCTTTTTCTGTAATAAGAATTTCTTCTTTACCGTCAATTTTGTCACCATAGATTATATCTGGATTCCCGTGTCCATTGATTATAATTAATGATGGGTTGTTTGTTTGTACTCTTTTTTTAAAATTGGCTTTTTTCAGTTGAGGTTTCTTTAAGCTGATAATTGTTTTCCCATCAGTTTCAGCGAACTCAATTAATTCTTGACTGTAGTAAGAAAGGTAGCTTGTTTCAATATCATAATTTGGGAGTGTTATGATAATTGACATTCTTCTAAGGCCTCTGTAATTTCTCCATTTGCTAATGCTTTTAAAAAATTAAGTTGCATATTGGCGTATAGATGACCAATCTCATCCTCCTTGACTATGTGTTCTCGAAGTTCCTTCTTTGAGAATGCTCCTTTGTTTCCTATGACAAGCTTAAAGTCTTGTGGCAAAGTAGTATCCAACCTATATAAAACGAGTTCTTTTAGTTTTGGAGGAATTTTTGGGATCATAATATCTCTAGCTCTTTAAGAGTTTTTAAGATCTTCTTTCCTGTATCACTATCTTCCTTTAAGGATAAAAATGCAGATGCCCATGTGTAAGGTTGTCCATCAACCACTGCTACTGTATCTCTATACCGAATATTCTCTGGAAGGTTTGCGTATGCTTTTAGGAATTTGGTTTTTAGTTTTTGGTACTCATTCTCGGTCATACTTTTTATTAAAAAATTTCTCCTTATAAATGTTTACTTTTGCAGTAATACTTCAGTGAAGTGAAGGTTTTTGGATTTATATTCTCCAGAAGCGAA
>CAYJSK010000070.1:0-5574 GCA_964372745.1 Candidatus Woesearchaeota archaeon | reverse complement strand
CCAGACGGACCAACAGCACCACAAAACAAATGCTCTGCATCCTGTTGATTCCCATATGCACTCACATTAACTTTTACGGACCCATTATTTTGAACCGTATGGAAATCAGTATTAGAATTCAAGACTTGAGTCGTATTTATCCAACATGCAGGGGAGATCAATTGATTATTTGAAGCAACAGAACCACCATAAGTTTTGTTAGAGTCTAAAGTAGAACCACCTTCAGTACAGGATGAATTAAAATAGCCAGATCCAAATGCAATAGCAGAGTCTGCCATAGTAATTCCAGCTGATCCAGACTGTGTCAATGTAACAGTAGATGTACTATCTGTAACTCTTCCAGCAATAGAAACTACTGGAACATCAACAGATGACAACAATACATAATTTAATACGACCCCTCCAACGGAAAAAACAATTGCCAAGCTCAACAATAACACTAATGTTGAATCCACTCTATTTTCTTTCATTTTTTCATCTCCTTTTATATTATTATTCTGGTTCAACAACAGTAAGAGTCACTCTTCCCGTTGTCTCTGAACTAGTTATTTCATAACTGGGTGAATCTACTTTCAAACTCACAGTACCAGCCCCAGTACTATGTCCACCTTCTATTTCATTTTGGACATCTCGTGTCAATTGAAACACAAAAAGACTCCCTAACACACTTACTACAGCCAAAACTAAAACGCCGTAAAACAAAAACGAACTTCCTTCTTTCATGTAAAGCACCTCCCTAAAGTCTTTTTTAAAAAAAGAAAAGAAATCATACAGCACACTCCCCAACCAATGCTACAGTCCCAGTAAAAGTATAATTTGCACCTGTAGAAAGGTCAGAATAAGATATTAATAGAGGGTTAAACTCAAATGCATCACCAACATTTGTACACGTTTTACCCACACTCGTTGTCCCAGTTGCACCAGGAACAAGGGTCATTGTAGAACTGGTATTAGAAGTTCCTTGAACAGTCACATTCTGCACAAGCACACTTGTATCAAGATTATTTCGTAACACTAATACAAGATAATCCCCAGAAGCAGTAAGATAATAATCTGAAATACCTATATCTGTACTTCCCCAATATGCTTTTGATGCTTGTTTATTTGAAGACTTTCCTATTCCAGGAATCCCACCTAAAACTCCAATAACAATCAAGGCTATAATCACAACAACTGCAAGAATAATTAAATATTCTGTTGCTCCCTGCGCCTTTTTTTTCATACTCATCAACCCCATAATGAAATTCTATAACAATTACATATTTATATACTTTACCCTAAAAATCCTCCAACCAAAGAACGAAGGACTAAAAATAAAATGACAGAACCAGATGCAATGAAAGGTGCATAGCGCAAACCATAAAAATAATCTCCCACTTTAATCACACCAATAAGAACAGAAGCAAGAATCGAGGTGAGAATCAAAAAGATATATGCAATCTGCACAAAAAAATCAACAGTAATTCCTATCTCACCGACAAGCGCAGAATCACTTGCAACACCAGTACTTGCTTGCAAACCAGTCATCACTCCTAGAAAATGTGTAGAAATAGAAAAGAGCAATGGTGCACCAATCAAAACAGTAAACAAAACAAACATAGAATACGTCCTCGTACTTGAAATGAGTTCTCTTCGTAAGGTCCTCACTTCAATCACTTCTTTCGCAAGATCTTCTAACAATTGAGATAATTTGCCTCCAGCTTTCAATGAAGAAGTGAGTAACTCTAATGTTCGATGAAATAATTCTGAAGGCACACGATCTTTAATATGTAACAACACTTGAGAAAAATTTTCTGTCCCTAATGCTTTTGTTGTTGCAAACTGAAACTCATCTTTTAAAGGTCCAAACTCCTCTCGTAAAGATAATCGCATTGCTTGAAAAGGTGTCATACCGGCACGCACATTCGATGCCATCAATTGAAGAAAATCCGGTAATGCTTTCTCAACTTGTTCTTTCCTCTCTTCACATTTAAAATAAGCAAAAAGATATACAAAAAACTGTATTAAAAAAAAGCTAAAAAAACCATACAACAGAAACAACCAAGAAAAGCTATGGTACAAAGAAAGAGGATACAACACAAAAATACTCCACACGAGCAAAGCAAGCAATAAGCCTGAACCTAACCAATACCTCACACCAAATGTATCTCCTCCATAGAGCAAGACCTTTTCAAAATGCTGTCTATACTTTCGTGGATAAAAACGAGTCAAAAAATAATAAGCATGTTTTTTCATTAGAACTGAACAAAAGGCCTCCGTGATTTGATAAATCCAATAAGAACGATTTGGATGAAAAGAGTGATAACAAGGAAGGAAACAAAACTCACAGGAGTAATTTCAAAGCCTGCAAAACCACTAAGAATAACTAACATAGTGGCACCAAGAGTAGGGATAGCAACAGCAAACATCATATACAAAAGGCTCCAGAGGTTTAACTCCTGTGCATAATCCTTAATTTTTGCTTTCTGCACACGAGAAAGATCTTCAATAATAGTATTTAATGCTCCCCTCACACTTGCCCCAGCTTTAATAGTATTAATCAACTGCCATACGACTCTTCGGAGATATTCACTTCGTGTTCGTTTAGACATCTGCTCCAATGCCTTTTCTAAAGGAAGCCCCCTATGCATATCCTGTACAAGCAACGTAAACTCCTTACTCACAAGCCCATACTCTTCTTGGGATACATGTACAAACGCATTATACAAAGAAACACCAGAAGAAACTTGCAGAGAAATATCTTTCAATGCAAAAATCAGAGATTTATCTACTTCCTCAGCTTTCTTTCCTCCAATTATATGAGGGTAACGAAAAAACACAAAAAGAAAAAGAACAAAGAAGACTAAAAAGATAAGAGCACTATATTGAACAAGAACAAGCATCTCTCTCTGCTGAGAAAAGAGTAAGCTACCAAAAAGAGCAGTAAAAAGAACAGAATACAAAAGAGTGTGGAGGAAGACAAGCAAAGTATACTCTTCCACTTTCAAAGAAGAATCCATTTCCTCAAGATCATACTTTAAACCAGGGAGAAAACGAGAAAAGAAACTACTCAGGCCTAAAAGAAAACGGAAGAGATGTACAGTTTTTTTCTCTGGAAGAAATAAAAAAGGAACTTTTTGCATACTCTTTCTAACACCTAAGGCTTAATAAAAATATCGACAAAAAATTATTTCTTCTTTTGTATAAGTCTTTTTGCATCTTTACCTAGAGAAGGAAAACTATTCCAGAGAGCAAAGATTTTCCCCTCTTTTTTTCATATTCTTTAGAGTATTGATAGTTGTTTAGATATTATCAAAGAGTAAAACTATTTCTCTCATTCAAAAGATTTATATATAACAAAATAAATACAATAATATAACAAAAATGTTAAAAAAGGATGAGATGAAGGTTTTGAAAATACTTTGTGAGGATTTCACTAAAGATCTCACTATTACAGACATCGCAAAAACACTTAAGCAAAAATACGTCCAAACACATAGAACAATATATAACCTGAACAGATCAAAATCTATTCACATAAAAAGCATAGGGAAGAGTAAAGTCATAAAGTTAAACCTAAACAAAAATCACCAAGAATATGTTATTGCAGAAATAGAAAGAGCAAACGACCTTTGTAAAAAGAACAGACTTATTTCAATAGTCAAAAAGGACATTCAAGAATTAAACAAAAACTATATCTGTATTCTTTTTGGAAGCCAAACAAAAAAATCAAAACCTAAATCAGACATAGATCTCCTTTTCATTATCCCACAAGAATATAATCTCGAAGAATTTGAAAGAGAAGCAAAAAAGAGACTCATTGCAAGAAATACAGATATAACTATTATCCATGAGGACAGCATGCATAACATGTGGTCAAACCCCCAAAAGCTCAATCTAGGAAATGAAATCCTAACAAACCATATCTTTTTATACGGAGCAGAGCATTTTTTCAACCTCCTCAGGAAACACAATGTTGGATGAAAAGGATATAGAAAAAAGTAGTAAAATTATCAAAGACTTAATTCTACAAGAAAAAATAGGAAGGCCAAAAACAGGAACAACAGAATTTTTCCAAAATCAAAGTCATAAAACACTCATTATTGCAGAAAGACTACTAAAACTCTCAGAAGAAGAAAACCTTGACACAAATCTATGGATAATCAATACATCCTACTATGCAATGTTTTTTCAAGCAACAGCTTTACTTGCAGCACATAATCATAAGATCAATGCAGAACAAGGGATTCATAAACTCACATTTCATGCTCTAGTATATTACTTCATTAAAGAGGAAAATAGAATAAAAAAACAAATTGTAGAAGAATATGAAGATGCAGTCAAAGATGCAGAGACTCTACTTCAGTTAGGAACAGAAAAGATGAAAGGCTTACTTATTGACTTTGATAATGAACTCTCAAAAAGAAAAACATTTACCTACACAACAGAAGAAATTGCAGAAAGAAACAAAGCACTTACATCTTTCAAAAGAGCAAAAAATTTCATCAATGAAATGGATAAAATTATGTAAAAAAGACTTATTAATACACCTCCAAAAACAACTACCCTAAACAAACAAATCTATAAAATTCTTTTTTTCTCGAGCAGCTTGCACAACAACCACAGGATCACGATAATACAACTCCATCATCTTTCCAACTTGCACTATGTCTTTCATATCTTTATCTAGCATCCATTGAAGGATCATTTCTTTTTCACGAAGATCTTGTTCTATTTGATCTAAAGTCATACCAACATGTAAATTTAACTCTTCAAAAAGACGAGAACTTTTATTGGACTGTTCAAAAATATCCACCCGTGGTCGCCAACGAAACACATAATTCAAAGCTAACTCTTTTCCACCTTGAAGAATCTCTGCAACTTCTAGAGTTCTTCGCACATTTTTCCTTCTATCTCGATGCTGAACAACAATCAATTGCAATGCTTCTAATTCTGCTTTAGGAATAGAAAGTGGTGGTTCAAGCAATCGTCGTTTAATTTGTTCCACAGTATCTGCATGCATAGTCGTATACACTGAATGTCCTGTATGCATTGCTTCAAACATCGTCTCAGCTTGTTCCTTCCTTCTAACTTCTCCAACAATAATTCTATCAGGTCGCATACGCAAAGAAGCAACCATAAGATCTAACATAGTCACTTCACCAAGTCCTTCTGGATTTTTATCTCGAGAACTCAAAGGCACCCAATTCCAATACTGTGCTGCACTGAGTTCAATTTCTCGTGTATCTTCAATGCTAATAATTCTCTGTTTAGGAGGGATAAAGATAGACAATGCATTGAGAAAAGAAGTATTATGCACAACTATATTATTTGCAATAAAAGTATGATTACCTTCAACAGTCAAATCATACACCCATTCCGTAGAAGAAGGAACTGCATGAATACTAACTATCTCATCCCATAAAATATCTGAAGAAAGTATAACATCAACCTTTCTTGGAACAGCTATAGGCATAGAAAGTGTAAGTTGATCAGCTCGAACAAAACGACCACCCTCTGAAGGAATAAAAAAGGGATGCTCAGGCGTAACAAGAATACTTCTACCAGAACGAGTAACAATTTTATACATACTTT
>CAYJSK010000069.1:0-5654 GCA_964372745.1 Candidatus Woesearchaeota archaeon | reverse complement strand
AAGAGGAAAACAAGTCTATTATTGGAAAGGGAAGAAAGAGATAGATTTTGTAATGACCCATCCTGACCTCTCTCTTACTGCAATACAAGTCTGTTATAGCGATCATATTCCTGAAAGGGAAGAGCAAGCACTACAAGAATGTAAAGAACATTATAAAAACAAGCTCAAGGAATGTATCATACTCACCAAGAATATAGAGAAGGAAGAACAAGGGCTACACTATATTCCTTTATGGAAATTTTTGGGAGGAAAATGATCTTAGGGTTTGTACTGTATCAACCAATTCCAGAAGGATTGTTGTTGTTCTTGAGAGGGTGCTGCTGAATATGAGGTAGAATAACAAACATATTTAGTTTTATCTCCAAAAAGCCCTGAATTACATTCTAAATCTATTGTTTCTTTACCTTCACGAGTATTAATATATTCTCCAACAGCAGTATCACAATACTTTTTATAGTACCCATCATAATCCTTATATCTTGAACCACTTAAAGCAAAATTAACTATAGTATCAGCTCCAGCACAGCTACGACTAACATAAATTTTATCTTTTTCAATTAAATATAAAGAAGTAGAAGAAGTACAACAATAAAGGCTTGTATCGTACTGCTGCTCTTTAATATCTTTTGTACAGGCATACCAAGTATCACCAAAGTAAGAATTTAATTGACAGGTATAATCCACAGCGTTATAACTATTAACAGCATCAGTGTTACAATCAGCTATATCTACTACATCATCTTGATGACCACTACCACAAGTGCTTATTGCCCATTGATAAGTATTTTGAGTATTTCTACAACAATACAAGACTTCTTCAGATTTTTCTAAATTTAAAGCCCTAGCTGAATACTCAGTAGAACTAGTAGGAGAAGTATCATCCTGAAGAGCAGCATAAATATCCCCCTCTAAATCACTTGTATCAGAATAACCAATTGCATCAGCAAATTGCTCTCTTGATCCTGAATTGGTATCACAATAAACTTCAGTATATTTTTTGTTAACATTACATTCCACACTACTTTTTATAATAGCACCCGAGTATTTATTTAAAGGGAACTTCAAGCCATCCACTGTATTAAAACCAGAATCATCTCTAGTGGTAAAATAAACATAGAGTTTTCTCTCTGAATCTACAAATTGAGCATAACGATAATAATCTTTATTTTCATCCATAATACAACCTTCACAATCAAATTCATGACAAAGATCAGAACTAGCATAAATCTCAGTACTTGCAGCTACAGGACTTCGTACACTCGTATCACAGCTTCCTTCAGTACATCCCACGCTAGCATCATACCATTTACCAGTTGTACCTCTAGTACCAGAACAATACATCAGAGAATTTTTACCATTACAAACACTATAATTTTGACTAATAAAATTCCCTACATCACATGCTTCACCTACTTGATATCCTTGCTCAATTTCAGCTGCATCAGTTTCCACAACAGCTTCTATCATCCCACATCCACCTTCTTTCACAGAATCTGTCACCCAATGCCCTCTCTCAACACGAGAAGTAAGGTAAGTACCTAAAATCGTACCCACGCCAGCCTTATCTTCACATGCAGAATAATAACCATTTTGCTGGCACTTATAGTAATATGCATCTTCTGGTTTATTCTTTTCATTAGAATACCCTTGCTCTATACACGTTCCACCTTGTGCTTCAATTCTTCGTTCAGTTAAAATCTTCTCCACTTGTTCTCCATTTTTTGAAATACATACCACTTTTTTAGTATTATCAACGGAAGATTCTTCTTGAGTATATGTCTCCTCACAGGCATCATCAGGAGAAGTCTTAAGAACAACAGGCGGAGCTTGCACAGCACAAGTATCAGAAGTATAGGTTTGAGCAGCTAGAAGTCTTTTTTTCGCACCAATACAACCAGAAGACTCTAAAAGAGAACCCTCCTCTAGATTAACATTAACAAGGTTATCTTTACCACAACAACCAAAAGCATCCCAAGAAGATTGAGCACTAGGATCAGTAGAACTAAACTTAAAATCAAAGCTAGGAGTTTTTATAAACCCTTTATCAAACTTATAACTTTTCTTAGAAACCCTATCTCTCATAGTGAGATCATCAGCAAAATGCAAAAATAAAGAACCCTTAGATAGACTTACCATCTCATCATTTGGCTCAAACTTATACCTCCCCCTTTCTAAATCAACATAATTAGCACCCACAAAGAATGTTTTTGCATAAAGAACAGGAGACTCAGAAGCATCTAATTTTTTAAACTGAGAGTTGTCCAGAACGATAAGAGGATCATCACTACCCCCAAACATATCTAAAGTGACTTCACCAGCAGCAAAACAAGGAGAAGCATGAGTCGCCTCATCACCATCAAAACAACTCCAAGTAGGAAGATTATACTGAAAACTCTGCTTACCATAACTTATACCCTTTTCAAGAGTCCAACGTGGATATTCTTCTCCACACCATATCTCTGTAGAAGATCCCTTCCCTTCTGGAACACCTGCATATATACATTGGGTCAAAGAACAAGTCCCATCAGCATTCAAATCAAAGGAGAAAGAAGTATCTAATGTTGTTCCAGAACCAAAAGCATAATCTGCATTGTCCTTATATTGAGGTTTACCACATATTTCTATAGGTGTAGAAACATCTGCAAGGATGAGATCTGCTAAAAAATCACCTACCTTTGTCAAAACAAGCTCATCATCTTTGTTCATAAGAAAAGAGTACTGAGGATAACTCTCCTCATCATCAATTTCAACAGAGAGATCTTTAAAAGTCAGAGTATCCGTATCACTTGCAACAAAACTATACCTCATTAAATCAGTCTTTTGATTTTTATTTGCAAGATATAACTTTTCATTACAAGTTTTTTTATCCTTCTCACTAGCTAAATTGAAATAAACATCTAAATAACCTTCAGTATCTAAAGTTCCAACATACACTGACCAAGGAGCCTTATTATTCTCAGTACAAGATGTTTGAGGGTTCATAGTCACTAAAACTTCTCCATTTTTCTCATGTTTTGTAGTATACTGAAAAGAATAAGAGATGAACTTTTGAGAATTATCTTGTTGGGGCTCAACCTGAAAATCATAAGAATTCAAAACAAATTCTAATTTCCCCTGATAGTCAGTGACAGGAGTAAAAGTAAGGCTTTCACTTTCAGTAGTAAAAGTCATTTCTGCTAATTGTCCTACTTCTGTATACGTTCTCCCACCTGCAACTTGAGTAGTGATTTTTCTTGTAGGATGTTGACGAAAAGAAAACATTTGACCATCTTCACTTGAAACAATAGTCACACCTGCTAAAGATTTTTTTTCTGAAACAATAATGCTTTCCCCCTTATCCAATGTCACAACAGCACCATCATCAGCACTAAAAGAAAGTCCAATATCACCATTATTAATCACAGTAACAGTATATCCAAAAATAGTTCCTGTTGTATCTTTATTTAAACTAAAAGAAACATCTTTCTTACCATTAGTAACTTGAACTCCAACATTCTTCAAAGAAGCAACATCATTTCGTGTGACATCTAAAGTACAATGAACATAGGAGCTACCTTGAACTGCATAATCTAGAAGTCCTAGAATAGAAAAAGCTTGACCCACTTTTACAGAATTAGGAACATCCAACAGAAGAGATGTAGAAGAAGACATCTCAGAACAAGAATACACCGCCGCAGAATCTCCAGCACCAACAACAAAAGGAACTAACAACACAAGCATCAAACAAAGAATCCAAATCCTCATCCTTCTTCCTCCACACAAATATCTTCTTCACACACAAACCCATCTTCACAATCCAAATCAATGAAACACTCCGCATCCGAAACTAAAGTCACATAATGTTCCGCAAAGAAAAAGGTCAGATTTCCTTCTCCTCCAAAAGACGTCGTATCCTGCAATACATAAATATAGGTGTTAGTATCTACAGGTGCGACTAAAATATTTGAAACACCATAAGAAAGAAGGCTCGTATAATCAATATCCTCAGGGTTTTCTAGATCAGCAGCAACTATCTGTAATACAATACTATGTATCCACCCAAGATTTGCATCCACCTCAGTCTCATAACTATCAGTCAAACTATAACTCGCATCAGCAACAGAAACCGTCAGAGGATACTCCACAACAACAGACACAAGATTCTGTCCAATATCAACATCCACTGAAGCTTCCCCAGTACTAATGGTAAACTCCGTAAATTGTTCTACATCCACACAAGAATCCACAAGAGCAGAAATATAAGAATTCAATTCAGAAGTCAAACCCTCAGAAGAAAGCCTTGTATCTTCTCCATCATAGAGATAATAAGGAACGGCATAAGAATCCGCAACATAACTTTGTTGAGGCAAGGAATAATATCCACCGCTATACCCAATATTCACCACAGCCTCATACGCAGACGCATCCACACACTCCTGCACATGATCCACCACTTCTCCCACTTCCGAAGGATAGGAAAGTTCAGAACTAATACCTGCAAAAGAAAACAATTCCTCTTGAAACACATAAAACAATCCCACCGCAAGCACAAGAATAATTCCTAATACCACAAACAAAGTAAACTGCCCTCTTTTCACCATGAAAGACTTCTAAGAGCATCTCCTTTAAATAGCTTTCGTAGTTTTTTTCAAAAAAGATTTTTTTCTTCATACAATGACAAGCACAAAATCTTTTGTATGCAGAAAGTAAAAAGAACCTGACTGTCAACTTTGTTCTTGGTAAGGTAAATAGTTTTTCTTCCCAGAGTATAGTCTGTAGTACCGCCTGTACTCCATAAGAAATTTCTCGAAACATTTTGAAAATCAAGACCAAAACTGTATTCACTATTCCTGTATTAAGATCCGAATATCTTGAGCTCTATGTGAAAGAGAGAAGAAGACAAAAATGGAAGCAGGAAAAGCTACCGATAGAACATGGAACTTTTAGCCAAAAGCTACCGATAGGCACTCTTCTAAAGCTATGGAAAAAATAGAGATACTCAATGGTTTAAATGATTGGAATTTCTGGAGAAAAGAAATCGATGTAGGAATAAGAAGAGAAGAAGTAGTCAAAAGAATAGAAGAAACAAAAGGAACTCCCTCATTCTTCGTAAATATCTTGTTTACAATCGTTGCTGCACAAACTTTCCTATAAACTCTTCAAACTGCAAGCCTTCTTTTCGCAACTGCTTGTAAGAAACCAAATAATTCTCACCTTTGGACTTAGGAATCTTCTGCGCTAAAAGAAAAAACCACCCTTTATTATCAAAACGTATGGCAAGCCATGCTTCTGCACCAAAGGTCTGAGCAAAGATATGCAACTGTTCTAATTCTTCTGCAGAAAAATATTTCTTTTCTCCTTTAATCGACTTACATTCAATAGCGAAAGTTCTTTTCCCATTACTTGCAAGCAAATCTGGAGCTGGCAGCGAAGTACTTCCAGAACCTGCAACCCTAACACAAGCCCCAAATTCTTCCCAAAGCAAATGAAACAACTCTCGTTCCGCACGACTTCCTTTTGATTTTGTACTCATATGAAAAAAGAAAGGAATCCGTATTAATGAACTTTTCTCTAAAGAAAAAGAAAGGCTTAGATAACTCAGTACCCTTAAATTAACAACGAGTTAATATTGGCGAACAATGAAATCAGGGCTAAGTGAAAAAGAAATACTTTGT
>CAYJSK010000068.1:0-5763 GCA_964372745.1 Candidatus Woesearchaeota archaeon | reverse complement strand
GCCTTTATTTTAATATGAAAACAGTTACTCTAACGAAGAAAAAAAATAAACCTGAGGGGGATTCTGTTCTTGCTCAACTTAAAGCAAGTTTAGAAGACCTTCGTCATGGAAGAATCAAAGAAATCTGAACGTTTTTTTATTTCTTCTTTATAATTCTTTAAGTTCTCAAGAATAGCATTTATATCTCTTTGCTGTGTCTTTTTATTTGTTAAAGCTACAAATAAAAGAATCTTGTATTCTTCATAGATTAAAAATAATATTCTTTTATCATCATATTTTTTCTCTCTAAAAAAGATATACCCTAATGGTTTGCTTGAAAAAGGATCAACTTTCATTTTTTGTTCAAAACTTGCGATGATATCTTGCTCGTGTCTATCTAATTTATTACATTCTTTTTCATATCTTTCAGTTCTAAATGCTCTATACATTTTTCTTCCTCTTTTTCTTATAGAGATAACAAGTAAAGCCAATGAAAAGTACTACTATTGGGAGCAAAGATACTGCAAGCATTATGGGAGATATTTTCTGCTGTGCTTGAGGAATGCTTCCAGAATATTCTACAGGTATTATTATTGCATTCACAAAAGCATCTTCAGATATTTCTTTTATAAGAATTTCTCCTTCATAATGTCCTGGACGTTCTCCATGTATAGATACTTCAATTGTTTTTATTTCCCCTGCAGCTAAGGTGAAATTTTCTTGTTGTAAACCATCTATTTCAAAATAAGTCTCTTGATCTAAAGTATTATACACATAAAGCTTTCCTGTAGAACCATCTGTGAGATCAAGGTTCGTTGGGCTGACTGCTAAAGCACTTACAGCAGGTAAAATAAGAAAAAAGAAAAAAAGAAGTTTCATGCTCCTACCCTTAAGAGTTTTCTTTTCATAGGATTTGCTTTATAGAAATAATAGGCCGTCTCAAACATGATTGCATCACTACGAAAAAGACATGCAAGCTCTTTACTGATGAGAGCTATTTCTTCTTCATTATAGTCTTTCAAGCAATAGCCCATGCTCCAATAGAGATGAAATAAAATGTTCTCTATCTTAGAGCTTATTTTTTCTTCTGCTTCCTCTAACAGAAAACGCATCTCTTCTATTGTTTGTTTATGCAGCATCCTTACTCTCCATAGAGGTGATTGTTATGACCCCCTTGTATTTTCCAGAACTTGCTGTTTTTGGTATTGTTAACCTAAATTGCAGTTCTTTTGCATTCTGTGGGGCAATGTTTGTATTGAGGAAAACAGGGCTTGCTAATGGTAACCATACTCCATCAAAAACTTCTAAAGCTTTTTTCTGAATGACTTCTGTTTCTGTTGAGAGATCTTGTGCAGAAACTTCTGTGTCCAACAAAACATTCCCCCCATTATACACTTGAACAACTTGCTCAGAAACTTCTCCACTGTGTAGACTCATCTGAAAGCTTGTACGATTTAGCTCTGTTCTCAAAATCCCAAGATATTCGAAACTTTGATTTGTTCCAATGGAGTTTTCTCTATCTTTTACAGAAACATTTAGAAGATATTTTCCTGCAAACAAAGAAGAACTTAAAGAGAAATTACTCTTATAGACTGCTGCAGTTGTAGAAATATTTCTTTCGAAAGAAAAGTTCTTCGTTTTGTTTTCAAAAAGGTAGGACACTTCTTGTATATCTGCAAACCCATCACTATCATTGACAAGAACTTCTATTTGAACGAGTTTTTCTCCTTCTAGAAGAGGAAGAACTTGTATGCCTTCTTGCATTGCATCATCTGTCATGTTTATAGAGATTATTTCTGGGATATTGTTGAGAATCTCTACAAAGAGATAGATTTTATTTCCTGTATTTGTATTTGAAGAAAAGTTTCCAAACCCAGGAGTGCCATCAAGAGGGCCTTCTTTCCACTCAGTCAAAGAAATTCTTTCTAATGTTTTTCCTTCTTTTCCACCTAGAGATTTATTGTACGAAAACGTTTCTGTGCTAAGGCCATTTGTGAGCACAATGGTGTCTTCTTCTTTCAAACTTAATGAGACTTCTGTTGCAGAAAATTGTTCATCCCAGAGAAGGTTATTATTCCCCCAGTAGGATTCAAAACTTTCTAGATCAGTGTCTGAGCCATCAATAAGTTCTCGTGCAAGGACAAGATAACTCTTTGCAGCAATTGTTTTGTTGCCTATTACTTTTCCATCGATTGTCCAGCTATTGAGAGTTATGCTCTCTTCTGCATCGTTATAGATCTCGACCCATTCGCCTTCACTATCAGCCACTTGCATTGGGCTGTGCATGACTTCTGTTAGGTATATATTTGCTGTTACCCATGGGGAAAAAAGTAGGAACAGCAGTGTCCCTATTATTATTTGTTTCATTTTTTTTCTCCTCATAGCTCTCGCTATGTCTGTTGTTCGTATTCAGTTCTGGAAAGCAATCTTGCTCTGCAGCTTTGCTGAGCGAAATCCTTTTATAGAGGATTAGACTTTAGTTGTTTATTCAGTGCCCCTCTCCTAGTCATCATAGGATTTTTGGTGGTCACATCAACGACTTCTTTCACGAAACACAAGTTTTACATCTTCTAAATGTTTTATGCGCTGGGATTTGAACCCGGAAAGTCCGCTAAGACAAGAGCTCGTCTTATACTCTTTAGTTTCTCTCTACTAGAGAGCTTTAAGACCTCTCACTACCAAGTTATGCGACTCCAGCACAAATACTTTTAAGAAAATTCTTTTCATAAAGCTTTCCTAAAAAAAACCGGAGGATTTCCGGAAAATTCGGAAGATTTTCGGTTTACATTTTTTTCAACCATTGTTTTATTAGCCTTTTCCAAAAAAGGAAGGTCTATGGATCATTTTTCTGACTCTCAATGTTTGGAATTCCTGGCACAATCAGATTTACATTTACGTATTCTCTATCAACCTACAGAAGTGCAAATAGCAACTAGGACTATTGCTAAATTAGGTGTCACACTCCCCCATTGGCATATTGCTCCAAGCCTAGGGGAAACTTTGGCCTTTGTATTTCTTCGAGATCTTCATTCACGATTTCAAGTACTCCATGTTGAACAAGAGAATGGATACACTAAAATAGGATTTACTGCGGAACAACGAATTGATCTCTATCAAACTAGTTTTGGTCTTCCTTCATGGCTTTCGTTTACTACATATCCCGTAAAAAGCCACTACAGTAGAACTATGAGAAAACTAAATAGAAAAACTACTGGTGTTTAAATTTCCCTTTATACTTTGCATTTCCATTTGTATGGACAAGAATGAGTTGTGCTATTTTTAATCCTTCTTTGAGTACAATTTCATTATGGGATATATTTTTTATTTCAAAGACTTGATGATTTGAGACCCCTGGATGAATAAAGAATGCTGTCACATCGATGAGTAAACCCATACGAGCAAAACGAGATCTTCCTGATAACAAGGCGCATATATTTTCTGGCAACGTTATTTTTTCGTTTGTTTTTGCAAGGATAAAAGCTCCTGGTTGAAGAGTGATTTGTTTTTGTTTTACTTTTTTTGTGAGTTTTTCTGCATCTGTTGTTTCTGTTAAAAGAATCTTTTGTGCTCTTTTGAATATTCGAAACTCATTACTTAAAGTCAGATCAATAGATGCTGAGCCAACATTTTCTTTTTTGAAAGGAGAAATTCGTATTTCTTTGTTTTTTATTTTTTGCAGAATTTCTGTTTGTGTGAGGATCATAGTTTTCTTAATACAGAGACTATGGACTTTAAATGTTTTATTGTTTCGTCAATTTCCTTTTTTCTTGTGTCTTTGCTAAGAGAAATCCGAATACTTGAACGAGCCTCTGTATCATTTAGCACTCCTAGAGATTTTAGCACATATGATGGTTCTCCCTTATTTGAAGAACATGCAGAACCTGTTGAGATGTATACTCCTTTGTAGCTCAGATGTTTTACCAGTGTTTCTCCATCTATACCCTCTATAGAAAGGTTCAGGATTGTTGGAATGGAATCATTTGGGGAATTTATTTTTATCTCAGGGATTTCTTGTATTCTTTTTTCAAGATATATTCTTAACTTTTGTATTTTTCTTATATCCATAGGAAGAAGTGTTGCTTCTGCAAAGCCCATGATTGCAGGAAGATTTTCTGTTCCTGGTCTTAGGCCATACTCTTGCTCTCCACCATAGATGAGAGCTTGGATCTTTGTTCCTTTTCTGACATACAAAGCAGCAATTCCTTTTGGTCCATGAATTTTATGTGCGGAGAAAGATAGAGTAGTGATAGGAGTTGCTTTTACATCTATTGGAATCTTCTTGAATGACTGTACAGCATCCGTATGAAAAGGTATGTTCTTTTGTTTACAGAGTCTTGCAATGATTTGTATATCTTGTATTGTTCCCGTTTCGTTATTGGCATGTTGTATACTTACTAGAGCTGTTTCTTTTCTTATATGGAATTCTAATTCTTTTAGATTTATTTTTCCTTGTTTGTCTCCTCTCACATATTTTACTTTGTAGCCTTCCTTTTCTAATTGTTTACAGAGATTGAGGATGGATGGATGTTCTATAGAGGAAGTGATTATTTGTTTTTTTGCTTGAAGCATACCCCGGATAGCAAGATTATTTGCTTCTGTTGCGCTTGAAGTAAAAATGATTTCTTCTGGAAGAGCATGGATACTTTCTGCGATCGTTTTCCGTGCTTGTTCTAGAAGAATTTTTGCTTGTTGCCCTTTTTTATGTATAGAAGAAGGGTTTCCCCAAGAATGTTTCATTGTTTTGTTCATCACTGTAATAACTTTTGAATCTATTTTTGTTGTTGCAGCATTGTCAAGATAAATATCCATAGTTTTATGAAGTGGATTTTCTTTATAAAAATTGAGTTTATGAAAGGTGCTGAAACAAGAAGAGATTATACTCTTTCTTGAAGAGGAGGAGTCGCTAGCAGACGAGCGTCCTCACTGTCCAGACTGTCGCTGCCATCCAAGTTGATAACGTAATCAAAGCTAGACTCACTCCCCATAGGTGCTTCTTGTTCTGCATCGTCTAAAGAGCAACGCAGACTCATGGTCTCTCCATGCTTTGTTCTATGTGCTTGTAGATAGGCTCTCCTCTCTTCTTCTGAAAGACCTAAGAATGCTTTCACGTATGGGCTGTCTTTTGCTTCAGAGATAGTAAGAGTAGTATTGATTCTTCCCATATTCCTATGAGAAAGGGAACGAACACCAGAATCTTTAGCTCTAGATAAATCCACCAAAGCAGAAAAATACTTCTGAGAAACAGGTAAAGCACCATTGCGCATTGAAGACCAATTGTCCCGTAAAAAAGATGGATTCAATAAAGGATGATCCTCCAAATGAGCACCATCAACCAATCGATCATCAAAGAAAATCATTTTTTCTCCATCTACTCTTCCCTGAACTTGAGGACAGCCATAAAACCAATTAGCTAATACAAAAGGATTCCCTAAAGAACGTTGTCTTGCCAAGCAAAAATTCCCCTCAGGAACTTCATTTTCTCTATATATAGACTCTAAAACATGAATAAAAGCTTGAAATCTATTCTCAACATAATGAACTGAAGCCTCTAAACACTCACTTCCCAAAAATTGAATTTTTTCCATTTCTATTCACCCACTCCATTTCTTTTAAGACGTACCCCGGGAACGCGCCAACCGCTATTGAAGTTGACGTAGCAATTGAGGATATCGTAGACCAGCACCAAAGGGCGCGCTACTGGAACTTCGCCTAAATCATCAGAATGATAAAACCATATTTTATCCCCATGAACTTTTCTATGTGCTTCAAGATAGGCTTCTGCTT
>CAYJSK010000067.1:0-5774 GCA_964372745.1 Candidatus Woesearchaeota archaeon | reverse complement strand
TTCAAGTTCTCCAACGACAGATTGTCCTTTCTTTGGAATACTCTTTGGTACAGGAGTTTCTTTTACTGCTTTTACTTTTTCTCCATCAGCACCAAGGTCCACTAACACTTCTCCCACCTTCACTATAGAACCTGCTTGAAAATATATTTTGAGAATTTTTCCTGAAACAGGAGAGGGAAGTTCCACCACTGCTTTATCTGTCTCTACTTTTACCAAAGGCTGATCTTCTTTTACTGTATCCCCCTCTTTTACTAACCAAGAAACAATATGACCTTCATGAATGCCTTCTCCTACATCTGGGAATGTAAATTGTGTTACCATTAAAAATTCATCACCTTCTCAATTGCTTCTGCAATTCTTTTTTCATCTACAAAATAATAATCCTCTAATTTAGGAAGAGGAACAATAACATCATAACCTGTGACACGTTCTATAGGCGCTTTCAAAGAGAGTAATGCTTGTTCCCCAATACGAGATGCAATCTCTGCTCCCATGCCCAAGGTTCTTTGTGCTTCATGTGCGATCACGACACGGCCTGTTTTTTGTACCGAAGTAATAATTGTTTCTGTGTCTAATGGAGAAAGTGTTCTCAAATCAATAATTTCTAAAGAAACATGATCTTTTAAAAGTTCCGCTGCTTGCTCACACTCTCTTACAGTTGCACCATAAGAAATGACTGTCACATCTGTTCCTTCCTGCACAATTCGTGCTTTTCCTAAAGGAATACTATATTCTTTTTCAGGCACTTCTTGTTTGATTGCACGATACAATCTCTTTGGCTCAAAAAATATCACTGGATCTGGATCACGTATTGCAGAGATCATGAGACCTTTTGCATCATAGGGTGTTGAAGGAATGACTACTTTAATTCCTGGAGTGTGGACATAATATGTTTCTGGAGAGTCACTGTGATGCTCAAGCGCTTTGATTCCTCCACCAATGGGAGAACGAATGACCATGGCACAGGTAAATCTTCCTCGTGAACGGTTGCGCATACGAGCAGCATGGTTGACTATCTGATCAAATGCTGGTAAGGTAAAACCTTCGAATTGAATTTCTGCCACTGGTTTGAATCCTGCACATGCTAAACCAATAGATGTCCCTACAATTGCTGATTCTGCAAGAGGTGTATCAAAGACTCTGCCTGGATACAATTTCAGTAAACCTTCTGTGACTCTGAAAACACCCCCATCAATAGCTACATCTTCTCCAAGAATGAGAATGTCTTTATTTTTTTTCATTTCTTGTTTGAGTGCAAGATTAATTGCTTCGACTATATTCAGTGCGGTCATTGTACTAACTCCATTACTTTTGCTTTTTTATATCCTGGTGCAGGAAGCCAACAAAGACCGCGTGTTTGTGGAGCTTGTGCTTCCTGGATATCTTGATACTCAGATTCTAATTCCTGTACTTGTCTTTGTTCTCTTTCTGTGAGAAAACCTTGTTTCCATGCATAGCCACCAAGCATATGTGCGGTCAATATTTGTCTGAGTTGTTGTTGAGAAGCAGAACTATATTTTATAAAAGAAGTAAGAATATTTCCTAATTGTTCTTCTGCACTTTCTTCATATAAAGAAGGGTTCATGAGAGAAAGCATTTCCCTTGCAGAAGGTTGTTCATACAAGATAAGACCTTGTTGCATGGCATATTTCTGTTTGATATGCTGTGCGTTTCCACCAATTTTTTTTTCTTCAATAAAAATATCGTTATTATCTACTACAGCTGAAGCAACTCCTAGACTTGCAAGTGCTGCAGCAATTCTTCCACAATATTGTTCATAGGTTGCTCGAGGATTTCTTTCTGAAATGGGAACAAATAAACTGTAAGAAAATTCTGTATCTGGAAAATGGACCACTGCCTTTCCCCCTGTGGTAAGGCGGACGACTTTGAATCTTTTTTCTTGACAGGCACTCCAATTAAGATCATTTAATGCTTGGCCATTTGCAAGAGACACAGATTTCTCCCAATTATGATAGACTAATGTTGGAGGTGAACGGCCAGCTTCACACTCTTCAAAAATAGCTTGATCCATTGCTGCTATAAGAAAAGGATTTCTCTTTTCTATTTCTATGAGACGAAACTCCAAACTCATGTCACCCCACCCGCTAATGTGTATTTGAATATATCCTCTCTTAGTGCACGAGGAATTGCTTCGTAGGATTTGACAGCTTTATCTACCATGATTTCTATTTCTTTCTTTAAGGTTTGTTCTTTCTTTTCATCCCACATTTTCTTTTTTTCCATGTATATTTTTAGTCTTAGCATAGGATCTTTTTTTTGCCATTCTTTCACTTCTTTCTCTGTACGATATTTTGCTGCATCATCAGATGTTGTATGATCAGACATTCTATAGGTGTAGGCTTCAATAAACGTAGGCTTTCCTTTCAATGCCTCTGCAATAGCATCCTGTGTTGCTTTGTAGACTGCAAAAATATCATTGCCATCTACTTGTACTCCTTTGATTCCTGCAGCAATTGCTTTTTGTGCAAGCGTTTGTGCTGCTGTTTGTTTTTCTCTTGACATAGAAATAGCATATTGATTATTTTGACAGAGAAAAATGACTGGGATTTGAAAGACACCTGCATAATTGAGTGCTTCACTGAGATCACCAGTTGAGGTTGCACCATCACCAAAATCTGTTAAAGCTATTGCATTTCGTTTTTGTAATTTTAGGCCCCAAGCAAAACCAGTTGCATGCAAAGGTTGTTCACCTACTGTGATACACAAAGGAAAGACATTGATATCTTCTGGAGGCTTTGCACCTCTTTCGTCTCCGCCCCAATAAGAATAAAGTTTATCCATAGGAATACCTCTGAGTAACATCCCTCCAGAATAACGAAATGAGGGAAAAAGCCAATCTTGTTTTCTCAATGCATAGGCAGAACCAATAATTGTTGCTTCTTGTCCCAGCATAGAAGCATAGGTCCCTAGGCGTCCAGTACGTTGTAATGCTACTGCTTTTGCATCAAATGCTCGAGTGATTGACATCCAGCGATACATCTCTATGATTTGCTTATCTGAGAGTTTAGGGAGAATTTTTTTATCTACCTCTCCTTTTTCACTGAGGATTTCTATTCGTTCTATTGTAAATCTTTGAATTGTTTTGATCATCCTTGTGCCCACTTTTTTAACATTGCATAATCTACTGCACCACAAATTGCTTTCTTTGTTTTTTCATTGTAAAAGAAAGGAACACCACTGCAGCCCACAGTATCGCATTTTTCAAGAAGAGCTGCATTTTTTGCATTGTGCCATGTTTCGAGTCTTTCTACTTTTATCTTGAGTTCTTTTTCAAGCTTATCTACTAAAGGCTCCATGTCGTGGCAATGTGTACACTCTGTCCCAAAAAAGAATAATAGTTTTCCTGTCATATGATCACCTCTTTGATCTATGAGAGAAAGAAGTTTATTAATGTTTTGGGATCCGAATACCCCGCAGCTTGCTGCGACTGGGATAGCTTTTGACCGAGAATGAGTTTACAATCTTTTTGTACCACCTATTCTAAAACCTCCTTTCTAATGAGCTGTATTTAGAGGAGGCAGATACATGTCGCCTCTAGAGAGGAGTTATAAAAAGAAAAGTTTATATACCCTTTTTCATACGTAAAGAGAGCAAAATGGGTACAAAAACAGAACTCTGTATTGTAGGAGGTATAGGTCTTATTACTTCCCTTTGGGGAGACATTGCTCTTCGTTCTGGAGGTTCAAAAATTGAAGAAGTTGTTTTTGCTGATGATTCTTTTCCCTATACTCTGCGTTTTCTTTGTGAGGGGTGGGATAAAGTATTTCCCTGCCAAAGACCCGAAAATATTACTCAAGTAGGCATCGAATCTCAAGATCTGAAAACTCCTGTCCCTTATGCAGAGACTATGGATTGTATTGGTCAAGATTTATCATGTTTTTCTCGAGACCCTTCTATTGAAAGCAAAATTTGGGAGTTGTATAAACAATGAAAATAGGTATTATCTCTGATGTGCACAGTACACCTGAAGCTGTTGTATATGGAATACAAAAATTGAAAGATCTTGGTGTGGAAAGACTTGTTCTTAATGGAGATATTGGTGAACATGCTGAAACGCTTCAAGAGAGCCAAGAGTACAGTGCGAAAATTCTTCATGCTGTTGGGAGAAGTGGTCTTGAAAGCTATGTACAGCCAGGAAGTCATGAGACCATCTATGGTTTTGGATCAGTTATTGATACGCTTTCGCAAGAACATAGTACTATAATCAATATGCTTCGTCATTCTTGTGTAGATCTTGCAGGCTATAGACTTGCTTTTCTTCCTGGATCCGATGTGCATAGTGGAGGAGAATACCATGTAGGAGTAGATATCCCTTCTGGACAATATGCTGTTACAGAAGAGGGGCTTGTTGTACTTGATAGTTATGCGACACTGCAACGATTGATTTCTGAAAAGAAAATACAAGGGATGATACAGGTAAAAAATATGTATGAATTGCGTGATGTTGTACAGGACCCAGAAAAAACTATTGTGATATGCCATGTGCCTGCACATTTTCCTATTGGTTCAGGAGGAGTGGACTTTGCGTATTTTGCAACAAAAGATGATGGAGGATTTATTCCAGGCATTGTTCTTGAGCAACAAATCAGACAAACAATACGAGAAAAATATGGGAAGGAGATTTCTGATGTAGAACTGAAAACGATTGCTGAAAATAATGGATTTACTTTTCATAGAGAAAATGTTGGGAACAAAGAGCTTCGAAGAATCTTTGATGATATAGGTGTACGATATGCAGTGAATGGACATATTCATGAGTCAGGACATCATGCGCATGATCGAGAAGGGAATCCTGTTCCAGAATACATACCTGCAGGAGAACTTTTTTGGAATTCTGGATGCTTTGATAGAAGACAAATGGGAATTCTTCATTTAGAAGAGAGAGGCGTTTTGTATCAGAATGTGAGCCTTTAAGATGACAGATTTCTCTCATACATCCAAAAAAGAACTTTTGAAAAGACTTCTGAGAAAAGAGAATATTTCCCTTCTTGAAGAGATTATTTCAGAATATGAAAAAATAGAGCAAACAGACCCTGCAGAATCATGTGTAGAGTTTGATGTACTCAAAAAAGATTTTCCAAGAATTAAGAGAAATGTTGATGATCTTCTTGATTCTCATGATGTCTCTTCACCACGGATTTTAAAACCTCTTTCTTTTGCTCTAACTACGACCAATCTTGTTTTTGTTGTCCTTGGAAAAAATATCCTTGAGTCAACATATCACTTTGCTTTTGATAATAAGGAAAATCTTTCTGGACTTTTAACTTCTTTTATTATGAATGGTCTTCCGTTAGCATTTTTCTATAGGCTTTCTTTTAAGAGAGCTATCTACGATGTATTTTTTGAGAATATCACAATTAGTCAGAGATATTGTATACCTCAGGTATTAGCACATGAGTATGCTCATCATGTACAAAAAGCAATGGGAGTTCCGCTCTTGTCCAAAGCATTTAAGGAAGGACATGCGCGAGGAGTAGAAAAGAACTTTGATACTTCTTCCCCAGTTTCTCTTGCCCATCATAACCAAGAACTTTGTTTAGCAAGAGAGAGAATTTTGGTAGAACTTTACCATCCAGGATTAGCCTTTCGTTTAAGCAAATACAGTCTAGGTACAGCATCCTTTGCCATTGCAGAAAAGAAATATGGGAAAGAAGTTTATGCCGAAGCATTGAAAGGGAAGAATATTTTTGTTTAATGCTTTTTCTTTTTTAACAGTAAGAAAACGAGTAAACCTAGAATCAATAGAGCAACAA
>CAYJSK010000066.1:0-5791 GCA_964372745.1 Candidatus Woesearchaeota archaeon | reverse complement strand
TGATTGGAGCAACAGATTTTACGAAAACAAAGGATCCAGACTTAGCTGCAATGGAGCTCATAAAAAATAAGAAAACAATCATTTGTAAACATTATGGAGTAAAAGAGGCATCTCCACTAAAGGTGATAGAAAACATTGCAATAAAATATAAAAAACTCCTCAAGGGAGCAGAACCAAACATCAATGAGACCGCAAGAATGATTTTACGAGACTGGCAGAAAGGAAAAATTAATCTACCTCATTAATAAATTTATTAATAGTATTATCTCCTCGTTCAAAAGTCTCTTCTTTCCCACAATTAGGGCACACTGTATTTCTCCAACTTGCTCTTCGCTTAAAACGGAAGCGACAATCATTACAGATATAGTGTATAACTTCTTCCATAAAAAAAGAAAAGAGAAGGCAGGCTATTAAAGCTTTTCTATAGAGGAGTAGATATATTCAACTAACAAGAACATTTATATAGAAAAATAAACCCCAAGAAAACATGACAGATCTTATTGCATGCTTGAGTACAGGAAAAGGTTCTTGGATAGAAGTAAGCAAAGTGATAAACAACTATGAGTGGCGTAATATCTTTCTCATAACAAATGCCTTTGGCAAAGAAAAATTTTCCTCACAAAAAGAAGTAAAACTCATTATCATAGACACAAATAAAGGCACAGAAACAATGAAAAAAGCTATTCAAGAAGCTTTAGAGGGAAAACTTTCTGGCGATGTCGCAATAAATATGTCATCTGGCTCTGGGCTTGAACATATGGCCATGCTTGTTGCACTCATGAATCTAGGTGTAGGAATACGTTTTGTTACAGCAACAGATAATGGAATTGAAGAAGTCTAACTCTTCGAATGCTTCCACAACATACAAATAAAAAATCCTGTCGCAAGACTAAAAAAAACACTTGCAAAAGAAAAATCCATCATCAAAAAATAAAAAGGAAAGCTCAGTAAAGTTCCACTAATCGTTCCACGAAGATGACTCATCGTTCTATCTCACTAAAGTCTGGGGATAACGCAAAAAACTTCTTTCGTACATTCAAATTTTCTGAACCAGAAATCCATCCTGGAAACTTTTCAACAGGCAATTTCTCAAAAGTATATTCCTCAAAAGGAAACTGCAAAGCAAGTTCTTCTAAAGTAGAATAAATAGGCCTTTGTATATCCTGACCATTTATTCCTAAAGACCCCCACTGAGAGTTCTGAGAATACACAAAGATAACATGCCGAGGAAAAATCTTATCATCAAAAGGTCTACGAAAAAAAAGTACTAAAGGAGCATAACCATCATCACTCAACAAAGCAGCCGCAGCAACAGTAGCCTCAGAACAATCTCCTTTTCTCCTCTCATGAATATCATGAAAAGTATATGCATGTAAAGAAGCACCATCCTCCTTTTCAATATAATGTTGAATATACCATGCAACCTGCTCAGGAGTTTTAATTTCAGCTATCATCTCTTGATAAGACATCTGTGTATAACGAGTAATTCTATCAAGATCTGTTTCTGGAGGGCTACTACAAGAAAAAAAACTTCCTAAAAGAGTGAGAGACATAAAAGAGAAAAAATACCTTCTTGTTTTAAATCTTTCTAAGCAGAATACTGGATATTAAGAAAAAAGGGATAGAATGAAGAGAAATTTATTTAAATTTCAAGAATAGTCCATAAATGTGTATTACCCTAATAATTCTAAAAAAACAAAACAGATCTATCTTAGATTTTTCTCTACAGGAGACGCCCACACATATAAACATGGAAGGAAGATTAGGGTTGAAGCTAGTACTACTCATCCTGCTCAAATAGAACTTTTAAATAAAATTTACCCCACAAAAAACGTAATATCCTATCCAATGAAAGTAACAAAAGGAAAATTTGGATGGAGGTATGTTTATACATTAGATAAAAAGTTTAATTATTTATTAAAAAAAGAAGAAAATATTCCAGACAATATACACAAAAATGAAGCTTCATTTATCGCAGCTTTCAGTGGGTTCATAGATGCAGAAGGGCATATAGGAATAAGGAAAGTTGGAAATAAAACAAAACTAGTTTTAAGGATTAGTAATTCTAATCAGAAAATTCTTCAAGATTTTAGAAAAGGACTAGAAAAATTAGGATATAAATCTTATTTATTAAAAAAAGAAAATAAATATAAAGAACTAGAAATCAAATTAACCTCTGCTAGAAACCTATTAAAAAAGCTCAAAATTAAACACCCTGAAAAAGTAGAGGCTAGAAAAATCCTATTAAAACTAGAAAATAAACCTTGGAATAAAAGCCATGAGACCTATAAGGGCTTTAGAAGAAAAATTAAAAAAGAAAGAGACAGATTTACAAAAAAGGCAGAACAAGAATATTCTAAAAGAGGAGTTAGAAAAGCAAAAAAAAAGGAACTTTTTAATCGCAAAAAAGAAGCAGTCTTAGAAATCTACAAAAAGGGAGTAAAAATAAAAGAGATTCTAGAAAAAAAAGGAATTTCTGAGAGAACATTTTTCAGATATAAGAATGGAAAATAAAGAATGGAAAGCCCTTATTTTATTAAGCATAAAAAAGACTTAGTCAATTGGAATAAATGGGAAAAAGAGACTTTAGACCAAGCTAAAAAAGAAAATAAGATTATCTTCCTATCTATAGGTTATGCAAGCTGCCATTGGTGCAATGTAATGGATGAAGAAGCATTTTCAGATAAAAATACAACTAATTTTTTAAATGAAAATTTTATACCAATATTAGTAGACCGTGAACAACGCCCAGACATCGACCAATACTTTCTCAAGTATTGCATGCAAACACAAGGACAAGGAGGCTGGCCTTTGAATGTTTTTCTCACAACAGAACAAATTCCTTTCTTTGCAACAACGTATATCCCTCTCTATCCAAAATATGGCCTTCCAGGATTTTTAGAACTCCTCCACATGATCAAAGCAGGCTATGAAAAAGAAAAACATAAAATCAAAGATATTTCTTTTGCAAAAGAACAAATTCAAGAACAAGAAGAACCCATGCTTATTCAAAGAATAACACAAGCATATGATAAAGAACATGGAGGCTTTGGTTCACCTAAATTCCCTCCCCACGCAACACTTTTATTCCTCATTCACTATGCAGAAAAAACAAAAGAAAAAACGATCTTAGAGATGATTGAAAAAACATTAGATGTAATTGCCCTTCGAGGTTTACATGACCATCTTCAAGGGGGATTTTTCCGCTATTGTACAGACCAAGAATGGACCATCCCACACTTTGAGAAAATGCTTTACGACCAAGCACTCCTCCTATGGTCTTACAGCCTCGCATACAGACTTTTTAAAAAAGAAACATATAAAACAATCACAGAAAAAACAATTACCTGCCTCGAACAAAGTTTTGAAGAAAACAATCTCTATTACAGTGGACATGACGCAGACACAGAACATGAAGAAGGAACAACCTATCTCTGGACAGAACAAGAAATACAAGAGAGTATAGGTGATGGCGAATGGGAACATTTCGCATCTATTTATGAGACAAGAGAAAATTTTGAAGGAAAAGTCCACCTTCTCAAGAAAAAACTTCTCTTCCTTCCAGAAACGGAAAAGAAACTTTTGAGAAAGAGAAAAGAAAGAGCACAACCCTTTGTAGACAAAAAAATACTCACTTCATGGAATGCTCTCACAGGAATTGCACTTTTGATGGCAGGGAGATATACAGGAAATGTAAGAGCAACAGAAAAAGCAGAAAAACTCTTTAAAGCACTAAAAGAAAAACATTACAAAGAAAAAAAACTAAGCCACTCCTCACTAGAAAACAATCTTCAAGAAGAAGAATTCTTAGAAGACTATGCAAGCTTCCTCCTTTTGACAACATATATATATGAAGAGAGTGGAAAAGAAAAAGAACTTCTCACAGAGCTCTATAGAAAAATACAATCCTTCAAAAAAGAAATGTGGGTAGAAAGTAACAATAAAGACTTCAGAGAAATTCTTGCAGGAGAGTTCGACCACCCCACTCCCAGTAGCACAAGTCTTGCGGAATATGCCATGCTCAGAACAGAAATACTTCTCGAAAAAGAATACAAAGAAAAAAAATACAAAGAATCTCTTTTTTCAGACTTTTACAACCTTGCAGCCTGGCTTTCACAAGGAAAGGTACATATCTTACATACAAAGAGAATAGACTGGAAAGACCTCCCCATCAATTGCATGCAAAGAGAAGGAAAAATATTTCAAGATTGCTATGAAAATAAATGCCTCATCTTCAAAAGCAAAGAAGAACTAGAAAAACACCTCGCAACATTTATATAGCTCCAAAAAATTCTTCTAAAACATGTGTGGGATTGTAGGAATTTTTGAAAGTAAAGAAGCTCTTCCTTTAAGACGAGAAAAAGCTCTAAAGATGGCTTCACTACTCAGACATCGAGGGCCTGACTGGAGTGGGATTTTTACGGATGAAAAAGCTATCCTTGCACATGAAAGACTTTCTATTGTTGATGTAGAACATGGTGCTCAACCATTAATCGATAGTGATACAGGAAATGTTCTCTCTGTAAATGGAGAAATTTACAACCATATGAACCTACATTCTATGCTAAAAAAAGATCACCCTTGGAAAACAAAATCGGATTGTGAAATCATTCTCTACCTCTACGAAGAATATGGTCCTGAATGCGTAAACATGCTCTCAGGAATTTTTGCATTTATTCTCTATGATAAAAGAATAGGAGACTACTTTGTTGCAAGAGACCATATAGGAATCGTCCCTCTCTACATGGGATGGGACAAAAATGGAGCAGTATACTTTGCAAGTGAAATGAAAGCTCTCAATGACCTTTGTGAAGAAATACAAGAATTCCCACCAGGGCATTATTATCTCGGAAGCAAAAAAGAATGGACGAAATGGTACAAACCAACATGGACAGAAAACATTCCACAAGAAAAAGCTGATACAAATAAATTAAGACAAGAGCTTGAAGACGCAGTCAAAAAACAACTCATGTCAGATGTTCCCTATGGCGTTCTCATTTCAGGAGGTCTAGATTCATCCATCATTGCTGCAATAGCCTCAAAGTATAGACAAAAAAGAATAGAGTCTGGAGATAAAGAAGAAGCTTGGTGGCCACGCTTACACTCTTTTTCTATTGGCTTAAAAGATTCTACAGATCTCAAGTATGCACAAATCACTGCAAAACATTTGGGAACAGTACATCATGAATGTGTGTTTACAATCCAAGAAGGCTTCGATGCAATAAAGCAAGTCATATATCATGTAGAAACTTTTGATGTGACCACAGTACGCGCAGCAACACCCCTCTATTTACTTGCAAGAAAAATTAAATCTATGGGTATTAAAATGATCCTCTCAGGGGAAGGAGCAGATGAAGTCTTTGGAGGCTATCTCTATTTTCACATGGCACCCAATGCACAAGAATTTCACGAAGAAACTATACGAAAACTTTCCATGCTCAGTAAATATGACTGCCTTCGTGCCAATAAAGCAACAGCAGCATGGGGTTTAGAAACACGAGTTCCTTTTTTAGACAAAGAATTTTTAGACTATGCCATGAACCTCAACCCAGAAGAAAAAATGTGTCCTGGAAAAGCCATTGAAAAAAGAATTCTAAGAGAAGCATTTCAAGAATATCTTCCAGAAGAAATTACCTGGAGACAAAAAGAACAATTCTCTGATGGTGTGGGGTATAGTTGGATTGACCATCTCAAAAAACATGCTGAAGAAACAGTTACTGATGACATGCTCACACATGCAAAAGAAGTTTTCCCATTACAAACACCAGGTACAAAAGAAGAATATGTCTAT
>CAYJSK010000065.1:0-5826 GCA_964372745.1 Candidatus Woesearchaeota archaeon | reverse complement strand
TCTCTCTCACCTAAACAAACGATTGTTTTTTCATGAATATGCCCTTGCATACCTGTTTTCTCTGCAATATCTTTATCATTTAAATCAAAGATTGAGCCATCATCTAATTTTCCCACATATTTAATTTCTACAAAATCGCCTTTTTGTGATTTCATGTTTATAGAGAAATAATCTAGAATTTATAAGAGTATTGTTGGAAGTTGAGAATACATATAAGCCCTGTGATTCTTTTCTTTTTTATGGACTGGAGAGACAGATTAGACCCGACATTGAAAGAACATTTTAATGAATTGATTAAAAAAGTGCATAGTGAAAAAAAAGCATATACGTCTGCGCAGAATATTTCCCAGGCGCAATTGTGGTGTGCTCTTGCTGTGTTGGCAAAAGAAGTTTCTAACTTAGAGTTACAAGTAAAAGCTTTGAAGAAACAGAATACAGTGAGAGATGTTAAAAAAGTGAAAAAGAGTATGGAAAAGCTTTAATATCTCTAGAATATTTCTTTTTACATGTCAGGTAATCTTTTTCAAATTTTCCCAAGAGAAAGGAATTATGTTGTCAAAAAGGGTTATAAAACTGGGACAGATGCTCTTCTTCATGTTGGACAAGCTCCTATAGATTATAGAAGAATAAGAGATAGATTTTTAGGCATAGATCCTTCCTATTTCCTTGAAGAAAATATTTTTGGGAGAGAATTTTTAGAAGAAACTAAAAAGCTTGAGGTATCCAATCTTTTAGAAAGAAAGAGATTTGATTTTATACGGAGAGGAGATAAGCCTATTGAAGCACGGTGCATTTTAGATATCTATAGTAACACAAAACAAGATTCTATACCTTATGGTGCAACTCTTTATCTCAAAGCTGCATCGGGGCAAGAGGAAGAATTAGATGACGTTCTTTTTCCTCTTCTTAAAAGACTCCATTATGTAGATGCGCTTTTCTTGCCAGATGGAAGAGTAAGAGAGGGGGGATATCAAATTCCTTCAACCCTTCATGAAATGCATGCACAGTTTTAAAGTTGCCCAAAAGCTTTATATACCCTTAGTTTTTCTTTCTTCATTCATGGGAGAAGTTAGACCAATAGATGCAGTGGAAGCAAAACCTGGAAGGTATGTTATCTTTGATGGCTATGCCTGTGTTGTGAAAAATTTAGAAATTTCACGACCTGGTAAACATGGGCATGCCAAATGTCGTATTGAAGCTGTTGGGATTAAAGATGGAAGAAAAATTATCAAGATTTTGCCTGGGCATGATAAGATTGAATCACCTATCATTGAGAAAAAAACAGCACAGGTTCTTTCTGTGCATGGAACAAGTGCGAATGTGATGGATATGGCATCTTTTGAAACATTTGATATTATTATACCAGAAGAATTAATTGGTAAAGTGAGTGAAGGAATACAAGTGCAATATTGGGTTGTGCTTGATGAGAAAATTGTTCAGGATATTGTGAAAGGATAAACATGGCAAGATTTGAAGCAGCAGTAGGGCGATTATTTCGAAGAATATTTGTGTGTAAGAAGTGTAAGTCTAAGATTCGTACAGATGGTTCTCGTGTTCTTGCAGGTGCAGTGAAGTGTCGAACTTGTCAAGGAAAAGCATTTCGTGTCATTAAGAGTAAGAGTAAAGGGTAATTTTTTCTTAAAAACAAAAAAGTTTAAAAAGCCTATCCTCTTCTAAATAAAAATGGTGAACTGGGATCTTCTTTCGTTATTTATTTTCTTTTTGTTTCTCATGCTGATTTATTTCCGCTTTAAAGAGAAATTTACCACACAGGGTATTTTTGTTATGTATAAAACACAACTGGGGATAAAGTTGATGGATAAAATGGCAAAACCTTTCCCGAGATTCTTACGATATCTTTCCACTTTTGGTGTGTTCCTTTCTTTCTTAGGAATGGGATTTATTCTGTATTTTCTTGTAAGAGAAACATGGAAACTTATTTTTGTTGCTGGAACACAGCCTGCACTGGCACCAGTCCTTCCAGGCATTGAAATTGCTGGAGCCCCTATTCTTTCCTTCTGGCATTGGATTCTTGCTATTTTTATAGCTGCAGGAATTCATGAATTTTCTCATGGACTTATTGCACGCCTACATAATATCCCTGTGAAAAGCTCTGGGTTTGCATTTTTAGGACCCCTTCTTGCAGCCTTTGTCGAGCCTGATGAAAAAGTTCTTCAAAAGAAAACAGCAATGCAACAACTAAGCGTTTTTTCTGCAGGCCCTTTTTCCAATATTCTTTTAGGTGCTTTTATTTTATTACTCCTTGTTTTTGTTATAGCTCCCACTGTGGGAAGTTTCTATCAGGGCGATGGAATTATTGTGCATCAACTTATGGATGACTATCCTATGAATAAAACAGGGATTACAGTTCCTTTTACCATTCTTGCACTCAATGGACAAGAGAGTCTAGATACAGAACAATTTAGCACGATTCTTTCTACTGTTTCTCCTGGTGATACAGTCACTCTTCGTACAGATCAAGGAGACTATGAAGTCACTCTTACAAGTAACCCTACGAATGCGAGTGCTCCATTCTTTGGTATTGCTGGTTTAGAACAGAAAACAACAGTCAAGGAAGAGTATGCTTATTTAGATCCATTTACTGGTATTATTGATTGGTTTAAACTTCTTATTTTATGGGTTTTCCTTATTAGTGTTGGAGTAGGGTTGTTTAATCTTCTGCCTTTGGGCCCAGTAGATGGGGGAAGAATGTTTTATACAGGAGTTTTAGCTCTTACAAAGAATGAGAAGTTTAGTCATAGAGCCTTGATTTTTGCAACTCTCTTTTGCTTGGGTTTGATAGTTATTAATATGCTTCCTTGGCTGAATAAACTCTTTATTTGGGTTGGTGGAGTGTTTAGTTTATTGATTACTCTTTTGTAGAATCATAATTCTTCTTGTCAATGAACCATGCACAAAGTCTTCTGTTTCCCAAAGAATAGAATATTTTGTTTCTATTTTGATGGTATTAGGTGCCATAAGTACTACGGTGTCTACACATGGATAGACATGTGCTAAAAATTCTTTATAGAGCGTTTCTACATCTTCTTTCTTTGTTGAAGCTCTTCTTCCATACGGTGGATCTGTCACAATGGCTTTACATTTTATTTTTTCTTTGCGTGCATCAGCGATGGATATTTTAGCTTTGCATGCATACTGTTCAAAGTTCTGTTTTGCTGCACGAATCATCATAGGATCTATATCTGTGCCTACTGCTTTCAAACCCATGAGTGATGCTTCGAGAAGAATGCCACCAGTGCCACAAAAAGGATCCCAAATTGTTCCTTTTCTTACTCCTGAGAGGTTTACGAGTGCTCGTGCGAGTTTAGGTTTTAAAGAAATGGGAAAGAATCCTGGACGAAGATCTGGGCGTCGCTTTTGAAATTTTTCTTCTCGTTGATAGACTTTTTTTCCACATATGATCTGATTATCAAGGTAGTAGAACCAAAATTCTGATTGTGCTTTCATATTGACTTTAGGATCTTTAACTGCATACCAAATAATAGGAGCAAGTTCCTTTTCTTTTGCAGTGATGTTGGAACGAACACAAAAATTTTCTTGGTAATACTTTTCCCAGTTCACTTTAGGAATTTTTGTATCTCTGAATATTTCTTCTAAGACCAAATTGGTATAAGCTAAGCGCGAGTAATCAAAGTTTGCTTTACAGATGAGGAGGTTGTCTATGAGCTTGTGTGTTTTTGGCTTTGCTAAAGAGAGCACTTCTTGCTGTGCAAGTGCAAAATTATCTCGTGAAAGTTCAAAAATCATTCACTATGAAAGCTACGAAGGATTTTTAAATCTTGGCATAAAAAACAGTCTATGCGAAGAGATTCTTTTGAGCGAGAAAGTGCTTTTTTAGGTAGAGACTTTGCTTCTCGAATTAAAGAGATTGGTGGAAAAGCTGCAGGTTTAGACATCTTACAAAAAGCCCTTGATGATTGGGGATATTGGAACTGTGGAGTACCAGAGTATGTGGTCATTCCTACAGATGTTTATGTGCGTGTTGAAGAACGATTAAAGAAAGGTGAATCCATTGAGGATATTTCTCAAGAGGCTTTTGCTCTTTGTAGAAAATTTTTTCCCAAAGCTGCAGCACAAGTAGAAAAAGATCCTCATGCGCCTTATTATGATTATGATCATTTCCATCTTCGAAGTTCTTCTCAAGTTGAAGATTTTGTTGATGATAGATATTTTGGCACTTTTCAAACAATTCCTTTTAAACCTTTTTTTACCAATATAGGAGTAAGACCTGAAGCTCTTTGGAGAAGATTCTATTCTATGAAAACAGAGTATAAAGAGCATTTTCAACTTCCAGATGATGAAGCTTTGGCTGTTATTCTGATGAGATCTTATGGTAGTGATAGAAGAGATAATCTGAAACATGCTACAGTGTATTCGCATTATCCTGAAGCACGAGAACTTGGTGCAGTTATTGAGTTGAATGGACATGATAGTACTTTTGATTACACTCCTCTTCAACTTCTTTTTGTCAAAGATGATTCAGTGACTGTGCATCATGCTGTAAAAAATGATTTTCGAAGATACCCCATTGATAGCTTTGAAGTTTTTCGACAAAGAGTAATTTCTTCTTATGGAGAGAAATGGGTGAAGAGAAGACCGAGGATTATGGAGCGTTTGTATCAGGAGATACAGGGGGGGGATATAACTTTTATGAGTTGTTTTCAGAGAGAAAGTTTTCAGACTTATCAAAAGTATCCTTATATGATTGGAAAAGAACACCTAAGCATTCCTGAAAGAAGGATACGAGACCTTGTTTCTTTTTCTCAAAGACTTGAAGATGTTTTAGGATATGAAGTGAATCTTGAAGCAATGGTTGGAGAAAGGGACATTATCCTTGTGCAATGTAGACCTGTACCCAAACTTGTAGAAGATCGTCCAGTACAAGAATTAGGGCCATTACGAGAAGGTATGCATCTTGTTGCAGAAAGCCCTTTTGTCTTTGGGTCTTTTCGTCATGAAGGAAAACTGGTGTACCCTGAAAGAAAAGGTCCCTATCCTCAGCATAAATTTTCTAAGCCAGTTATAGTCTGGAATGATAATGACTATTGTAAAGGTATTCGTTATTGGGATCATGATCCTCTTGCACTTGCTTTACTCAATCCTATTGAAGGTACTGCACTGACACATGGGTATAATCTTATTCCTCCTTTTGGAAAATTAAGAGATAGGTTTCACTTTATTGGACTCCCTGGATTTTCAGAAAGGTTTCTCTCTCATATGAAAGATGTACGATCAGAAAGATTGTATGATGATGTTCTTGGAGATGTTCGTTATACTCCTTATACTTTACTTTTAGAATCGGATGGAAGAAGAGGAAGAGTTTCTGTGCCTAAAGAATTTGCACAGTTTTTTTTAGAGTATAAAGCTCCTAACCCTGTGCGTTTTGGGACTTATTAGGATTTTACTTTTTTCATAAAGCCAAAGAGTGCCATAATTTCTCTTTTACTCAAGTTGCTTTTCCCAATGACTTTTCTCCAGACTTTTTTTTGTGTTTCTTTTTTATAGTCTGTAGGAAAAGGCATTGCTTGTGTTTTTTCTTCAATAAGTTTCAAAAGAATATCTTTTTGTTCTTTTGTTGCGGGTTTTATATTGCCCCCAGTTTTTAGTTTTTTTGAGTGTTTAAAGAGTTCATAGAAAAGAATCACTGCAGCTTGAGAAACATTCATGGTCGGATATTTTTTTGAAGAAGGGATGGTGACAAGGATATCACACATTTCTAATTCTTCATTGTTTAAGCCATGGTCTTCTCTGCCTAAAAGAAGGCCTACTTTTCCTTTGATGTGTATTTTTGCTAAAGCCTCTGGT
>CAYJSK010000064.1:0-5970 GCA_964372745.1 Candidatus Woesearchaeota archaeon | reverse complement strand
CTTTTCTGGAAAACAGGAATGTGATTTTGTGGTTAAAGAGGGGACAAAAATAGCATATGTTTTTCAAGTTTGTTATGCTCTAGATGCTTCAAATAGGGAAAGAGAACTACAAGGGCTTGTTGAGGCTATGGATTCTTTTCAACTGAAAATAGGCCTTCTTTTGACATATGAACAGTCTGAGGAGATTCATATAGGGGGAAAAAAAATTTTTGTTCTTCCTGTTTTTCAATGGATACTCCAGAAAGATGCTCGAAAATCTTTTAAACTCTAAAAAGTTTTATCTTTATTATGAAAGATGTTCGTTTTGGAGAAAAGAAAATTACCTTTTGGCAAAATAAAAAAATACTTACTGTTCTTATAGGTTTATTTATCATTTCTATTATGGTTTTTAGTGTGCTTAATTTTGGACTTGATACGAGTGGACAAGAAGAATGAGTTTACATTAAGAACAAAGTTGACAGTCACCAAAAATGGAAAAGTTAAAGAAGAAGTTATACTTAAATATAGGAAATATGAAAGATTTCAAACAGATCCAGTCACTCTTATTACAACATAAATCTGAATTAAAGAAAAAGTACCATGTTAAAAAAATAGGTGTCTTTGGTTCTTATGTGAGAGGAGAACAAAAAAAATCAAGTGATGTAGACATTCTTGTAGAATTTGAAGAATCTATTGGTTTTTTTGCGTTTATGGAAATGGAAGAATATATAAGTACCATCCTTGGAGTGAAAGTTGATCTTGTTACAAAAAATGCCTTGAAACCACGTATAGGAAAACATATTCTTAAAGAGGTAGTTGCAATATGAAAAGAGAGTATGGTGATTATATTTAAGATATAGTTGATTCTCTTCATGATGTTGAAACCTTTACAAAAAATGTAGGTTTTGATACTTTCAAAAAAGATAAAAAAACAATAAATGCTGTTATACGAAGCCTTGAAATTATGGGTGAAGCTGCAAAAAAAATTCCTGATGAGCTTCGTAGAAAATATCCCGATATTCCTTTTAAGGAAATGTCTGGAGTAAGAGATAAGCTTATACATGAGTATCATGGTGTTGATCTTGAGATCATTTGGAAAGTGATTAAAGAAGAGTTGCCTCTTGTTAAACCTAGAATATCAAAGATGCTTCAGGTGTTAGAGCCTAAGAAAAAAAGTGTAAAATCTTCTCAAAAAGGTATTTAAACTCTAAAAAGTTTTATCTTTATTATGAAAGATGTTCGTTTTGGAGAAAAGAAAATTACCTTTTGGCAAAATAAAAAAATACTTACTGTTCTTATAGGTTTATTTATCATTTCTATTATGGTTTTTAGTGTGCTTAATTTTGGACTTGATACGAGTGGACAAGAAGAAGTAGAGTATAAAGGGCTTCGTTTTATCAAAATCAATCAAGGATGGCAAACATATACAGAAGATGAAACAAAAATAGTGGTATTGGGTGACCCAAGAGACTTAGAAACTGTTTCTTTTGATGCTGTTTCTCTCTCTTTTTTACAAAGCATTCAAATTGAGAAGATTTATTTGAGTTTTAACCCTGAACAAGACGTTTCTGGAGCATTGTATGATTTCCAAATGAATATCCCTCTTAGCGCTGGGCTTGTTGCTGCATGTTATGAAGAGAGTGAAGCTTGTGCGGAGATGCCTATTAAAACTTGTTCTGATGCTCGTGTTTCTTCTGCAGTTATTGTATTTCGAGAAGCAAATGAGACTTCTGTTGTTCTAGAGGGTAATTGTTTGACTATAGAAGGGAAAAATTTATTAAGTATTACTGATAAAGTCATTCTCGATCAGTATGTCACAGCATGATAGTACGAGTTATTTTATTTTGGTTCTTATAGGCATATTGCTCATTGGTGGGGTTTATGTATTCTTTAGTGAGCCTACAACGGCTGTGCAGGACAATTATCAATATAGTAATGGGGAGACTCTTTTTAATGTGACGAAAGTCAGTGAAACAGAGACGCATATTCCTTTGAATGTGGGAACTTTGAATACTGTTATTTTTACCCTTGTCTTACGAAAGGATCCGCTTTCTTTAGAAGATATTCCTGTAGAGGGTACGATCAATACAAGGATATTTGGTGATGAGGAAATTTATGTGACCATTAATCCTGATGCGAATTTGACTTCAAAAACGACTGTTGCGGCTTTGGAAATTGATAAGGTTATTGATAATGATTATTTGTATGGCATCCCTGTGCATAGTGCGATGACACAAGAAAATACTGATGGCTATCCTGTGAAGTCTTGTTATGATGGGAGTGATACAAGTACAGTGATTTGGTTGACTTTAGGTTCAGAAACAAAAGTCTATACGGAGGAGTATTGTATTATTATTGTGGGTACAAGTGAAGATGAGATTATTCGTGCAACGGATAGGTTCTTGTATAGTTTGTTGGGTATTATGAAGTGATTTTCTGATCCAAAGGTTTATATGGGAGTACTACCTTAGTTTTATGGTGATATTCCCTTGAAGAACCATGATGTTCATATAATAAAGCTTCTTTTAGAACATAAGGATAAGGAATTAAGTATACAACATATAGCTCAGCTTTTAAAGAAGGATTATAAAACTGTTCATACAATTATCCAAAGACTTTCTCTGGCTCAATTCGTACAATTACAGCCATTCGGTCATTCTTATAGGGTGCATCTTATTCCTACACTGCATCCTCTCCTTTTTGAAGCTGAGTACTTGAGGCGAAGGGATTTTCTCAAAAATAAAAATTTTGCAGTGATGTATGATTCTTTTCAAAAGCTTTCTTCTTTCTTCTATGTTTTTTTGGTTTTTGGTAGTTATGCAAAAAAAACTTCCACAAAACATTCTGATATTGACCTTCTTTTTATAGTTCCTGATATTGCTGAAGAAAAAATGGAGAAGGAGATTTATCGCATTGCTCATTTGTTGCCTCTTCCTCTTCATATAAATATTTTTAAAGAGACAGACTTTAAGGCTATGCATAAGTCGAAGGAGATTACTGTTGGTTCAGAAGCCATAAGGAATAACATTCTTCTTCAGGGTATAGAGGCTTATTATAGGATGCTCCAATGATAGATGATAGCAGAAAAAAAGAAGCGCATGTTCACTTTAATGGATATTTAGAAGAGGGGCTTCTTAAGAAAGAGAAAAATGAGCTTGCAATGAATAAATATATTGAGAATGCTGATCTTTCTTTAAAACTAGCATATGAACTCATGCAGAGTCCATTAAAACCCTATTTGTGGGTTATTGTCACTTCTTATTATTCTATGTTTTATATGGCAAATGCTGTTCTTCTTCATTTTGGGTATAAGACTCAGAATAAGATTGTTCATAAAATCACGAGTGATGCTTTGATTGTACTTGTGCTTTCTAAATTACAAAAGGAACTCTTGGAAGCGTATGAGGCAATACAAAGTGATGCTTTAGAAATAGCTAGTGCTCAAGCTGAATCAGTTATAGAATCTTATTTTTTAGAGTTAGATAAACGGTCAAAGTTTCAGTATAATATGCTAGAACAAACAAAAGAAGCTAAGGCAAGAACTTCACTTGCTCGTGCATCGGATTTTGTATTTGAATTAAGGAAGTTATTAAAACAATGAGCCACTACTACTCTGCACACCAAGAAAGCCCTTTACAGCTGAAAAAAATAGAAGCTGTTCTTCGTGGAAAAACGTTTTCTTTTTTTACAGGCTCAGGGGTTTTTTCTAAGGATACAATTGATTATGGGACTACTGTTTTAGCAAAGTATATGCAGGTTTCTGAAAAAGATTCTGTTCTTGATCTTGGTTGTGGTATTGGTGTTATTGGAAGAGTTGCAGCTACACTTACAAAAGAAAAAGTTGTGCTTGTAGATGTAAATCAAAGGGCTGTGGAACTTGCAAAGAAGAATACAAAAGGTCTTGAGAATGTTTCTGTGTTTGTAAGTGATAGTTATCAGAAGTTGCAAGAAGAAAAATTTCATGTGATTCTTTTTAATCCTCCACAGAGTGCTGGGAAGAAGTTGTGTTTTCAAATGATTGCTGATGCAAAAGAACATTTGTATTTAGGGGGAAGTATTCAAGTGGTTGCACGACATAATAAAGGTGGGGAGACACTTTCTTTACATATGAAAGAGGTCTTTGGAAATGTTGATACCCTGTGTAGAAAGGGTGGATATAGAGTGTATAAATCAGTGCTGCAGTAGTTACTTTGCTGCTTTTGCTTCTTGTTCTTGAAGATATTCTTGTGGCATTTCTGTATAGAAATCTTCTATTCTTTCTCTCTGTGAGTTTAATTCTTGTGTGATAGCTCTTACGTTTTCTATATGCTTTTGTCGTAATGTTCTATTGATTGTACTGAGTATTGTTGCTTTTTGTTCATTATTATTTATGATGCGTGCTTGTTGCAAGCTTTTGAGAGTTTCTTTCCAGAGTGTTATCATTTCTTGGAGTTTTGTTTGAAATGTTCTTTGTGGGTATAATTGGATGAGTTCGTTTTTTACATTTTCTAGTTGATTTATGTATACTCTTAGTTCTTCTTCAATATCTGAAAAATCCCTTTTATTATTACTGAAGACACGTTCATCTTTCTTTTCTAGTGCATCCCAATATTTTGCTTCAAGATATTCTATTTTAGTGATACTTTTTGTAAGTGAAATAAGTGCTGGGAGTAAAATTTCTTCAAGAACTTTTTTATGTTGCTTTATGTTCTCGCTCCAACCCTTGGTGTATTTTTGGGTTGCAGAAATGTTTTGTTGAGCAGTGTTTGTTCCTGTAATCTTTTCTTTTCTTTGAAATTGTCGTATACGAACTCTTTGTGCAAGAGGGTTAATTTCTTCTTCTGTGAGAAGTCTATTTAAACGTGAAATTTCATTATTTGCAAGAGAAAGAAACATTTGTTCAAACTCAGGACGATTTGATGGCTTGATTACCTTATATTTATCATAGTTTTTCTTTACATAGTGCAGGGCTTGTTTTGCTGCATAGCCTTGATTTCCAAATAAACTTTTGAGCCAATCAAAAAATCCCATGATATTATAGAAGAATGAATTCTATTTAAGCTTTGCTTTTTGTCAATTGAAAACTTTTTTCAAAATCATTCACATAGTCTTTGAAATCTAATGGAGAAACCTTTTTTTCTAATCTTGCATTGATTTTTTGTGCAAATCCTGACCATCGAGAAATTTCTAATTGATATGCTCTTGCTTGTTCTGTAGAAACACCTCGTGCTTTTGTTTGTGTAGAAAGTTCTTGGATAATCTTTTGTATATTCTCCTGTGCACTTTTTAGTTTGAGATTTCTTACTGAGCCTAGTTCGCCTTCAGAAAGGAATGGATTTGTTGTTGTTTTTATTATTTGGAGTTGTTTGTCAAGTCTATCGTAGATGTCTCTTGATAAGCTCCCTGTTGTTCTTGGGAGACTTTCCTCTGCATAGTGTTCTTCTGCGAGTGTTGTTGCCTCACTGGAACTATTTCTTGTTTTATGGCGTGCTTGGATGCGTGCACGATGTGCAATATTTTCTACTTCTTCGATTGAAAGTAAACGGCCTTGCCTTTCCATTTCTTGTTCTGCAAGATTTAAAAAGATAGTATCAAAACCTTGTTCCCCTGAAGTTCCACGATAGTCTCTTTTTATATGTTTTAATGCTTTTCGTGAATTAAATTTGTCTGCAGAAAATGTACTCTCCCACCAGTCTGAAAATGCCATAGCTTTTTTGTGTTGATTCGCTTTTTAAAGATTTGTACACCCAAATCTTTATTATCGTATGCGATCTTTCTTTGTCTATGAAAAAAGAACTCTTTGTCCTTTTACAATGTCCTCTCTGCAGATCTGCACTTGAAGAGAAAAAAACTTTTTTGCGATGTAGTCTTTGCCAAAGAAGATACCCCCTTCAAGATGGAGTTCCTGATTTCCGTCTTCCTTCTGTGGGGGTATTTGTGCGTTTTCGTATACAGTGTCTTCGGTTAAAGGAATATTTTCACACACATAGTTGGAAAGAAGTTTTTGCATAT
>CAYJSK010000063.1:0-6014 GCA_964372745.1 Candidatus Woesearchaeota archaeon | reverse complement strand
AAAAGCGTTATATTGCTTTTGAAGTGCAGACAGAAAAGGTATTTGGACTTGAACACGTGAAAAAAAGCATTGAGCAAAGTATGAAAGGTTTCTTAGGAGACTTAGGCATGGCTCGTGCAGGAATACTCTTTCTCAATGATTGGAAACAAAACAAAGGTATTATAAAAGTGAATACAAAATATGTTGATGATGTGAAGGCATCTTTGGCACTGGTACAAGATATTGCTGGACAAAAAGCAATCGTGCGAAGTATTGGTGTTTCAGGAGCTTTAGAAAAAGTACGAGATTCATACTTTAAGGGAGGAAACTAAAAATGGAAGGAACGCATCAAATGATGGGGTACGATAGAGCAAGTACCATGTTTAGTCCTGATGGACGATTATTACAGGTAGAATATGCCAAAGAAGCAGTAAAACAAGGGAGCACTGCAATTGGTGTTGTCTGTAAAGATGGAGTGATTCTTATTGCAGATAAACGGGTTGCAGACAAATTGATTGTTGCAGAAGCTGTGGAAAAAATATTTCAAGTAGACAAGCACATTGGTGCAACTGCTACCGGGTATATTATGGATGGAAGAATTCTTATTGAACGAGCACAACTCATTGCACAGCAACATCAGATTACCTATTCTGTGCCTATTGAAAGTCTTACTTTAGTCAAAGAGATTTCTGATATCAAACAATCCTATACACAATATGGTGGAGCACGACCTTTTGGTGTGTCTATCCTCTTTATTGGAGTAGATGATGATAAGCCTATACTCTTTGTGACAGAACCAACTGGAATCTTCTTTGAATATAAGGCTGCTGCATTAGGTGAAGGTGCTGATGCAGTCAAAGAAATCTTGTACAAAGAATATTCTGAAACGATGAGCATGGAAGATGCAATCAAAATGTGTATTCGAGCATTGAAAAAAGTTCTTGGAAAAGATTTTGATGCAAGACGAATTGATGGAGCATTTGTTGATGTGAAAGACAAATCATTCCAACTGATTGATAAAAAGAAATTTAGGATCTAAAATGGTACGCGTTGATCAAGCAATTATAGCACGAATGAAGAAGGAAGGAGAAACGTTTGAAATCCTTGTAGATTGTGATAAGGCTCTTGCATACAGAGAAGGAAAACTCGCAGACCTTGCTCAAGTTCTTGCATCGAAAGAAATCTTTGCTGATGTAAAAAAAGGATTACGTGCTTCAGATAAAGAGCTTAAAAGGCTTTTTCAAACTAATACATTTGAGACCATTGCAGATACTATTCTTAAAAAAGGAGAAATACAAATTACTGCAGATCATCGAAACAAGTTGCGTGAAGAAAAAAAGAAGCAGATTGTGAATTTTATTCATAGAAATGCTGTAGATGCAAAAACTGGACATCCCCATCCGCCACAGAGAATTGAAGCAGTGATGGAACAAGCAAAAGTGAAGATTGATGAGTTTCATTCTGTAGAAGCACAAGTGCAGGATATTCTTCCTCAATTGCGCCCATTGATTGCCATTAAACTAGAGATGAGAGAACTTTCCGTGATTGTTCCTACAAAATATGCACATGCTATTTCTGCACATGTGAAAAGAGTTGCAAGTGCAGTGAAAGAACAATGGCAAAAAGATGGAAGTTTGAAAGCTGTGATGGAAATACCTGCTGGGATTCAAGAAGAAGTGGAAAGTGAATTGAATAAATTAAGTAAAGGAGAAGTAGATATTACGATATTACACAAAAAATAAGGAGAACATAAAAAATGAGTACATTAGTTATACAAGAAAAGCAAGTGGTCATCCCAGGGGATGTACTTGCAGAAGGAATGGATTATCTTCCTGGAAAGGGAGCATTTCGTGAAGGAGAGAATATTCTTTCCTCACGATTAGGAATTACCAATGTAAGTGGAAGAATTCTGAATGTGAATCCATTGAGTGGACGTTATGTCCCAAGACGAGACGATACTGTTATTGGATATGTCAAAGATATGTCGTACAGTTCCTGGTTTGTTGATGTGGGCTATGCATATGAAGCATCCCTTTCTATGAAAGATGCAACTGCAGATTTTATTGAAAGAGGGTCTAGTTTGAGTGATTATTTTGCTATTGGGGATATTATTCTTACTAAGATTAGCAATGTCACTAAAGAAGGAAATATTGATTTAACCATGAAAGCACCTGGTTTGAGAAAACTGCATGGTGGAAAAATTATGGAGATTACTCCGTCTAAGATACCGCGTGTTGTTGGAAAACAAGGAAGTATGATTTCTTTAATAAAAGATAAAACAGGATGTAGTCTTTTTGCAGGGCAAAATGGAAGAATATGGATTCGGGGACCAAGTCCTGAAGCAGAAAGACTTGCAACAGATGCAATACAACTGATTCATGATAAAGCACATACATCTGGACTCACTGAACGAGTGGGAGCATTCCTAGAGCAGCATGCATTGGAGATGCAAAAATGAAATATACAAAACGAAGCGATGGAAGAACCTTTGATGAGCCTCGAGCAATGAAAGCTCAAGTAGGTGTTGTCAAAAATGCAGTTGGTTCTGCAAGATTCCAGATTGGAAAAACTGTTGCAATTGCTGCAGTATATGGACCAAAAGATTTATTTCCTAAGTTTTTACAGAGGCCACAGACTGCACGTTTACGATGCAATTATAATATGATGGCTTTCTCTGGATCTGGAGAACGAGTACGACCAGGAGCAAATAGACGAAGTAAAGAAATAAGTATGGTTATTGAAAAGGCTTTTGAACCTGTTCTTGACTTGAGCGAATTTCCTAAAGCAGTTGTTGATGTCTACATTGAGCTCATACAAACAGATGCAGGAACACGATGTGCAGGTATTTGTGCAGCGTCTCTCGCATTGGCAGATGCAGGATTTGATATGAAAGATCTTGTGTGTGCAGTGAGCTGTGGTCTTGTAGGTGATCAAGTTGTTGTGGATCTTGATAAGACTGAAGAAGATTTTGAAGGGGGAGCTGTAGATATTCCTATTGCGATGCTTCCTCGAACTGGAGAGATTACTCTCTTACAGCTTGATGGAGAAATCAGTAAAGATGATCTGAAGAAAGCGATTGAAGCAGGAAAAAATGCTTGTCAAAAAATTTATGAGATACAAAAAGCAGCATTGCGTGCGAAGTATGCTCAGGAGGAAGTCGCATGATGATTTCACGAGAATATATAGAATCTGTTGTTGCAAAACAGATGCGTGTTGATGGAAGAAAATTTGATGAATATAGGCATATAGAAATTGAATATGGTATTTCTTCCAAGTCCGCGGAAGGATCTGCACGCGTCAGGATTGGAGATACAGAAGTTGTCGCAGGTGTGAAACTGGAAGTAGGTACACCTTTCCCTGATAAACCTGATGAAGGGTCTATCATGGTTAATGTGGAATTGTTACCTCTTTCTTCGTCACTCTTTGAATCTGGACCACCAAGCATTGATGCGATTGAATTATCTCGAGTTACTGATAGAGGAATTCGAGAGAGCAAAGCTATGGATTTCAAAAAACTCTGTGTTGTAGAAGGACAAAAAGTTTGGCTTGTGTTTATTGATATCTACCCTATTAATGCCGGAGGAAATCTTTTTGATGCCTGCAACCTTGTTACCCTTGCAGCATTGCGAGATGCAGTTTTCCCTGCACTTACTGCAGATAATAAAGTAGACTATTCTAAGAAAACAAAGACAAAACTGCCTTTGACAGGACTTCCTCTTGCATGTACGGTCTGGAATGTACACAATGAATTTATTGTGGATCCAACAACTGAAGAAGAAATGGCAGCTCACTCACGATTGAGTGTGGTGTTTAAAGAAAATGGGAAAATCTGTGCTATGCAAAAAGGCGGAGAATCTCCTTTGACAAGTGAAGAGATTAGTATTATTCTTGATCTTGCAGATGCAAAAACACAAGAATTGAGGAGGCATTTCAAATGAAAGAGACCTTTACCAAATATGAAAGAGCGCGAGTTATTGGGGCGAGGGCTTTGCAGATAGCAATGGGGGCGCCTATCTTACTTAAAATGAAAAAAGAAGATTATGAGAAGATGCGCTATAACCCTATAAATATTGCAAAGAAAGAATTTGAAGATGGGCTCCTTCCTCTTAGTGTGAAAAGACCTTTCCCAGAAAAGTCTAAAAAATAATTTATTTCTTTTTTATTTTCTTTATTTGTTTCTCTAGATGTGAAGGGCTTAGAAAGTATCCCAGTTAGAGGAGTTATCAAAAAAATTCAGGGTTCGCAAATTACTCCTTAAAAATATTTCTTGAAAAAATCTTCTCTTGTTAGGCCTATCTCTTCTAATATACCTTTAAGCAGACCTCTTTTAATATCCTGATTACTATGCATAGGAACCACTGTTGTTCTTCCATCTATGTGTCTATAAAATCGATGACTTCCTTTTTGTCTTATACATTGAAAACCCTCTTTTTCTAAGAAGGTACACAACTCTCTAGAGGATAGTAGGGGTAGTTTCATTATACTACAATTTCTTGTACACCAACAAATTTAATGTGTTCTTCATGTATCGATTCTTTTGTTTCTGCTTCTACTTCAAGACAAAGTTCAATAGCCTCTTTTATATTCTTCATAAGTTCATCTAGAGTATCTCCTTGGCTCAAACAACCTTTTAATTCTGGAACTCTTCCTACATACCCACCATCTTCATCTTGCTCTATTATAACATGAAATGTTGCCATCTTGCTATACTCCTAATCATGCTTATTTATTAATGTTTTGGGGCTCTCATGTCCTGCCAGGAAAAATCTAAAAAATAATTTATTTCTTTTTTACTTTCTTTATTTGTTTCTTTACTGTGTCTTTTAATTTTTCTAGGTGTGAAGGGCTTAGAAAGTATCCCAGTTAGAGGAGTTATCAAAAAAATTCAGGGTTCGCAAATTACTCCTTAAAAATATTTCTTGAAAAAATCTTCTCTTGTTAGGCCTATCTCTTCTAATATACCTTTAAGCAGACCTCTTTTAATATCCTGATTACTATGCATAGGAACCACTGTTGTTCTTCCATCTATGTGTCTATAAAATCGATGACTTCCTTTTTGTCTTATACATTGAAAACCCTCTTTTTCTAAGAAGGTACACAACTCTCTAGAGGATAGTAGGGGTAGTTTCATTATACTACAATTTCTTGTACACCAACAAATTTAATGTGTTCTTCATGTATCGATTCTTTTGTTTCTGCTTCTACTTCAAGACAAAGTTCAATAGCCTCTTTTATATTCTTCATAAGTTCATCTAGAGTATCTCCTTGGCTCAAACAACCTTTTAATTCTGGAACTCTTCCTACATACCCACCATCTTCATCTTGCTCTATTATAACATGAAATGTTGCCATCTTGCTATACTCCTAATCATGCTTATTTATTAATGTTTTGGGGCTCTCATGTTCTGCCAGGAAAAGTCTAAAAAATAATTTATTTCTTTTTTACTTTCTTTATTTGCTTCTTCACTGTCTCTTTTAATCTTTCTAAATGTGAAGGAAAGTTTGTGTAGTTTTGTCCCCACGCATTAAAGTAGGTAAAATACTGTGGATTTTCTCGTAGAGAAGGTTTCTTTACTTCATCACTATAGCCTAAGGTAAGAATAATCTCTGGATCCATGTCTTCAGGGATATTTAGTGTTCTTTGTACTGCTTCATTATCAAATGCACCTACCCAGCATGAAGCAAGGCCATAGTCATAGGCAGCTAACATGATGCCAAAGGCAAAGTTTGCAGAGTTTTGAATGCTATACATTTGCCCTAGCTTGCCATAATGATTTTTTACATCTTTATAATCATTGCAAATCACGAGAAAAACTGGAGCTTCTATCATCCATTCTTGTTCGACACAGGCATCTGCGATTTGTTGTCTTTTTTCTTGTTCTGTGACAATAATACATTTCCAGTTCTGTAAATTTCCTGAAGAAGGAGCAAAGCCTGCAAGGTCTATGATTTCCCCGAGAGTTGCAAGAGGGATTTCTTTGTCTTTATATTTTCTAATGGATCTTCTTCCAAGATAGACATTTTTGAATTCCATT
>CAYJSK010000062.1:0-6097 GCA_964372745.1 Candidatus Woesearchaeota archaeon | reverse complement strand
CATCTAGTTCTCACTAAATTCCTCACAAAAGAAACATACACAGAGAAAGAAAAAGAACTAAAAAAACTTTTTTTCAAAAGAGAATCTCGGCCGGATAAATATTCCTATGCACATGCAAAATCATCATCATTACATCTCTTTGATAATAAAGAACTCCAAAACTTTCTATCAATAGTCCTAAACACAAAAATAAAAAGCATCCTTGGTGAAGCCCAATATTTTTCCTGGAAAGACTATACCATCTTAAGTAAAGATCAAGAAAAAGCAAGCCTAGATATCATCCTAGATTTTACAGAAGACTGGAAAGAAGAATGGGGTGGTTCAATGATCTACAAAGACAACAAAGGGAAATATCTCAAGCTCATGGCTCTCCCAAATACTCTTATAGTTGTTGAAAGAAAAAACGCACAAAAATATACTCAATACATAAACAACCTTGCAAAAGGAAAGAAAAGATACCTTCTGATAGGCACACTTAAAACGAAAAGTTTATAAGTGTTAGTAAAATAGTAACAATCGTTACTAAAATGATATCAATGATCAAACCAGGGCATTGGAGAATATTACAGCTTTTTTATACAAGCAAATCTGCAAAAATTCATCTTAGAGAAATAGCAAGAAGAACGAAGCTCCATGAACCCAGTACAAGCATTTTTTTAAAATCCTTAGAGAAAGATGGCATTTTGAAGTCAGAAAAAGATGGAAACCTAAAAAAATACTCTATAAAAACAAATGATAAGACATATTCAGTATTTGAGCTATTTGATAGAGAAAAGTTTAACTCACTTCCAAGCATACGTAGAAACGCCATAAAATATTTTATCCAACACCTCAAAGAGAAACCCTTGATTGCTTTTATTTTTGGTTCAACTGCAAAAGAAGTATTCAAAGAGTCATCAGATATTGACCTTTTAATCATAACCAACACAAAGATAAAAACAGAAGAAGCAGAAAAACATACAGAAGCCTTAACTGGAATAAAGATAAGTATTTTTCAAATGACACTGGAAGCTTTTTCAAAAGAAATAAAACTCAAAGAAGAACCAGTAATACAATCAGCAATAACTTCTGGCTATCCAATATTCAATAACCTATACTATTATGAGGTGCTTTACAATGGACAATAAATATCTCCACAGAATGTTATCTGAGAGCACAATTGTTTCTGAAAAGATCAAACAATATCTGGAAGAGAAATCCATTAAGAAGTTAGTCATAGATAAAGAAGAGATGAAAGGCCACATAATGAAAGCAGACCACAACCTCAAATTTGTAAATGACAATATGAAGCTAGGATATTTTGACTGGTGCCTTACAGGTTGTTATTATGCAGTCTATCACGCAGCATTGGCATTAATCATCACAAAAGGATACTATTCAAAGAACCATGATGCAACACTCTGCATCTTAATCAAGGAATACTATAAGAAAGAAGTCAGTGCTGAAGAAATAGAGCTCATAAACAAATGTTTCTTAGACTATCAAGAAATAGTTTTCTATGTACAATCCAAAGAAAAAAGAGAAGATGCATCCTACTCTACAAACATTAAATTTGATAAACTTCTAGTCAATGAATTAAGAATAAAAACTGCACTATTTATTGATAAAGCAAAGCAAATAATTGCAAACAATGAATAAAAGTATATACAAGTTCTCTATAACAAAAAAGATACCTTCTCATAGGCACAGTAAAAAAAGATTTAAAAGAAAAGGAACCTAATCATTGCTCACACGAGGAGCAAGAATAAAGCTTAGTCGTAATTTATCCATCAGCTTATATTCTGCACGTAAAGGATAATCTGCACCAAACTCCAAAGTAACATCATCAGAAAGTTTGCTTGCCTTAGAAATTTTTTTCAAATACTCAATAGCATATTTAGAAGAGACTGCATCCCCTTGAAGAGTAATCACAATATCTTCTCTCGCAGGCAACTCTACCATCCCATCTTTCAAATTAGACTCAGATTTAATCACAAACTTATCTGGGAAACTATGCAAAGAAAGGGACTCAGAAATAATGCTCATATCCTCAATAGCATCATCAAACTTCACAGAAGGCATCGTAACTTTCGTTCCAAATTGCAAATGAGGTATTTTTTGTTCATTTTCCTCTATAGAAATCAAAGGGATATTAAAAGTCCTATTCCCTTCAGCCTTCAAAAGAACTTTCAACCTATTTTTATCTCCATCAATCGCAAGGGTCACTGTATCTGTAGGCTTCGCTCTTTTCAAAACCTGTTTCAAATGTTCTAAGTTAATAGCTAACTCTTGTGGCACAGGTACAGAATACTCCATAAACGCAGAAGAAAGCATCTTAAAATCCACCATAGCAACATTTGCAGGATCAATAGCAATAATTTCAATCTTATCCTTATCCACTTTAATAGTAACCTCTGTAACCAACTCAGAAATAATATTCATACTCTCTTTCAAAAGCCGTGGTTCTGCTAAAGTCAATTGCATAGGCAGAAAAATAAGATGTCCATTTTTATACTTTCCGATACTTAAGAATAGCTATTCAGAAACCAGTAAAAAAATTCTATCAAAGACCATGTAAAAGCCCGCAAAGGATAAGAGCAAAGAGAGGATATAGGGACTTAACTGCAAATCAATATAATACGGAAGAAACTTCAACACACCCAGAGTCACAAAAAGAGGCAAAATAGCAAAGGAAAAAAAAGAAAGGCCAACAACAAAATGCACAAACCTCTGCTGTGAATCCTTATTTCCTACAGCCTCACGAATAAAAAAAATTCCTACAAGAAGAATCATCACTTCAAGAAAAACAGGAGTAAAAACAGATACTGGAATAAAATACTCTTGTCCCATCTGTGCAAGAAAAGCAAATATTCCTAATGCACTAAAAACCACTCCGAAGAGTATATGAAAAAGAAAAAAAGATTTTTGTTGTTTCACTCTCTTTTACACCTCAATTAATATTTTCTCCAACGATATGCACATTTCACACATTCAAAAAATTGTGTCTCTGCTTCATCACTCGCTCGAGTCTGTTGCGACCAAAAATATGCTTCCTTATGTTCACATTTAGGACATTCTTGTTGTGTTTTTGGCAAAACCTTTTTAGCCTTATCATCAACAATTTCCATTTTCTTCAAAGTACGCACGGTTTCTCGCATCAAAATATCCTCTTTTTCTACATGTGAATAACCACAAGCACAGGTTAAGAGCATCTTTCTCCCCTCTTCTTTTGGGGTCATAATATTTCCACAATCTGGACAAAATAGCATTTTTCTCTGTTCCTCCTAAAAACCTAAGATTTGGAATAAACCACTCACAAGTTGACTAAACCAAATCTTAATCCACCCTATTTTAGGTATCCTATATAAAGCTTTACCTAAAACCTGTTCTTCAGACACTGCCAAAGGATCAGGCCCTTCATTATTATCCCCTTTAATGGTATAACTATGATCTTCCTCATTTATATATATAAGCCTATGAATGATAGGATAGGGATGCATTCCTGAACTATACACCAACACATCTCCCACAGCAACCTCTTCTGCACCAACAAGCACAATCACATCACCTTTATCAAAACCATTTGTAAATCGATAGTCCTGAAACATTTCTTTGCTAATACCTTGTTCCTCATACCAAGCTCCATTTGCACCCCACCAAGTCTCAAAATCTAAACCTTCATGTTCCATACTCCCAGAAATAACGGCAACAAGCGGGAGAGAACTTCCTAAGAGCAAAGCCAACCCAGGATAAATAATAAATTTCACCAAGAGAAACGCAAGAATAATATTGACAATCCAAGAAAGGAGAGAATCATCATGGAATATGAAATGATATATGTTCTTCAAAACAATTTTCCAATGAACCATAAGAGAAAAGAGAAAAATGATCTTTAAAAAACTTCCTTATTTCACAGCCTTTTGAAACTGTGTCTTAAATTCAGAACTTCTTTTCTTTAAAGTACTCAAAGTCTCTAAAAGAACTTTTTTAGGGTCTTTCTTTGTTGTTTCAATAAGAATAACAATTTGACCTGTTTGTGGATGCATAAGATTATAGCCAGAAATGGTCACATCAGCTTCATTCCAAAGCTCTTTAGTTATAAGATTTGCAAGTGTATGCGTCTCTCCTATGAGTTCAAAACGCAAACGATTTTTTTCATTATCAAGAACCTTGATTTCCATACAATGGAGAGTTCTGTACCCCTTTTTAAACTTTTCGCCGGTCAGTCTACAAAACTCCATAATCCTTTTAAAGTGCCCGAAAGAAAGCACAAATATGGGAAAAGAATTATCAATAGTCATACCAGCCTACAATGAAGAAAAAAGACTTGAACCTTCTCTTCAAAGAATTACAGAATTTATGGAGAAAAACTTTCAAAACTATGAAATCCTTCTTATAGATGATGGAAGTACTGATAACACCGCAGAAATTGCAAATAAATTCAAATCTAAGAAGCTAAGAATCATTCAAAACCCTAAAAATATGGGAAAAGGTTTTTCTGTAAAACTCGGTATGATCAACGCACAATATGACCCCATTTTATTCACCGATGCAGACCTTGCAACACCAATAGAAGAAACAACAAAATTTCTAGACGCAATAAAACAAGGTTTTGATGTAGTCATTGCTTCCAGGAATAGTGAAGGGTCAAAAATAACAGTAGAACAACCTAGATATAGACAAATGCTAGGAAAAGCATTTCCACTCATCGTAAAAAATCTCATACTCTCTGATTTTAATGACACACAATGTGGGTTTAAAATGTTCAAAAAAGAAGCTGCAAGGAAAATATTCCCTAGACAAACACTAAAGAGATTTGCTTTGATGTAGAAATACTTTTTATCGCAAAAGAACTAGGCTACAAAATCCAAGAGCTACCAGTAACTTGGGTAGACAAACAAGGCTCCAAACTTTCTCCCATAAAGGACAGTTTAAAAATGCTTAATGAAATTACAAAGATTAAATACAATGAACTAAAAGGAGAATATAAACCCTAATTTTTTTGAAAACACCAACACCCCACATCAATATCTTTAACTCGAGAGATATGGTACTCAAACTGTGCTTTAAGAGGGAATCGATACCTATACACTTCAACAACATGGAAATGTTTTTGCTCAGCAAACGCTTCAACAAATTTCTTTGTAGAAAACTTAGGAAAAGAAGACACCAAAGGTGAAACCTCCATTGCTCGTTCTAAGAATGCTTGATCAGCCTGCATATTTTTCGGCCCAAAAGGTGGATTTTGAAGAACAACATCAACTTTCTGAGTAAAGGAAGACAATGGTCCACAAGTAAACACTGCAGAAAGCTTTACATCTAAATGTTTCTCTAAAAAAACCCTATTCTGCTGAACAGTAACAAGTGCACCAGCATCAAGATCAACAAAGAACACTTTTTTCGCACCCAAAAGAAGAGCAGCTAATCCAAGAATACCAGTACCACAACCTAAGTCAGCAATTGTCTTTCCTTCAATATGCCCTTTCTGATACGCATCCCAAAGAAGATCCGAAGCAATGGAAGAAGGAGTACTATACTGTTCCAGTTTTACTTTTGGTTTCACAAACCCTTGCAACTTTGATAAGAGAACTTCCAAATCTTTTTTTCGCATAACAAAAAAAGAGAATTCTTACTTCTTAAACTTTATGACATCACCAATGGTCACACCAACACCTGAACTTCTATAGTCCCGTACATCATCCTCACTCATTTTTTGTTCTTTCTGTACTAATTGAATCTTAAAAAACTGCTCTAATTTTTTTGCAAGCTTTAAACTAGGTTCCTGATGTCCTGACTCTACTTTTTGTAACACCGAACTTTTTTCTGCAAGATCTAATGCTATCTCTTCCTGCGTTTTTCCCGTCTTTTCTCGAGCATTTTTAATACGAGACGCATAATCCTTAACAAGATTTTCACCTCCAAAATCCTGAGGAAGACTCATAGAACTATATCTATGAGTCCGATAATACTCCAACCTTTGATCAACAATTTCTTTAGGAACTTTTCTCATTTGCACCACTTCACCAAAGCGTACACATTTATCACACAAAGAAAGCATAGTCCCTTCCACAATGGCTCGATGTAATTCACTTCCTATATGCCCACACATTTCACAATT
>CAYJSK010000061.1:5012-6155 GCA_964372745.1 Candidatus Woesearchaeota archaeon | reverse complement strand
TGTGCAACCTATGGTCTTCCAAAAGAAGTCCCTATACATGAAGAACTCGAGCAACATCCTGTAAACCCCTATGGCTTCACAAAATATCTTTTTGAACAGGCATTAAAATTCTACAGAGATAATTTTTCAGTACAATTTGTTACACTTCGTTATTTCAATGCAGCGGGTGCAGCCTATGGGCTTGGTGAAGATCATCGACCAGAAACACATATTATCCCTATAGCTTTACAAGTGGCTCTTGGAGAAAGAAAACATTTTGAATTATATGGGACAGATTATGATACTCCTGATGGCACGTGTATTCGTGATTATGTCCATGTTTTGGATTTAGCAGAGGCACATATTCTTGCTTTAAAACATCTAGAAAAAGGAGGAGAATCAAAATTTTATAATCTTGGAATAGGGAAAGGGTATAGCAATAGAGAAGTTCTCAAAATCTGTGAGGAAGTCACTGGAAAAAATATTCCTGTTCTAGAAAAAGAAAGAAGAGCTGGCGATCCTCCAGTATTATATGCTTCTGCAGAAAAAATAAAAAAAGAATTAGGTTGGCAACCGAAATATCAACTAAAGGATATGATTCAAAGTGCATCAGATTGGCATACAAAAAATAGAAAAGGTTATGCTTGACTAGTTGTAACCTTTGTAATAGTATCTCCAACACGCAAAGCATCCATAACATCTAAACCTTCAACAACTTCTCCAAACACAGTATAGCCTGAGTCTAAAAAGGTATTATCAGCAAGGTTAAAGAAAAATTGTGAACTTGCACTATTAGGATCAAAACTCCGTGCCATACCCACAGTCCCTCGACTATGGCTCTTTCCAACAACTTCTAAAACAATAGTCTTTTCACTTCCACCAGTTCCATCTCCACTAGGGTCTCCTCCTTGCACAACAAATCCAGGCTCATATCTGTGAAATGTCAGCCCATCATAAAACCCTTCTTCAATAAGTGTAATAAAATTTTCTTTTGTGAGAGGTGTTTCTTCATAGAGAAGAATTCTGATTGTCCCCTTACTTGTTTCCATAACTGCGTATGTCCCACTTTCTATTGTTTCTTCCATGACTGGTGCCTCGCTACTTTCTATCTCCACACTTGCTTCTGTGCTTTCTTCTGAGGAGCATCCTAAGAGAAAAACCACC
>CAYJSK010000061.1:0-4912 GCA_964372745.1 Candidatus Woesearchaeota archaeon | reverse complement strand
AAAAAGCAAATAAAATCCTTTCACAATGCTTTTTCACCTTTTTCGTATCCAACAATGGTATAAGAACTTTTTAGTCTTTTTACCTTTAGTTTTTGCAGGTTTATTAGTTGATCCTAGAAGTTTCTTTCTTACAACTCTCGGCTTTCTTGCGCTTTGTTTAATGTCTTCCACAAATTATATTCTCAATGATATCCTAGACAGTGAAAAAGATAAAGTCCATCCTGAAAAAAAACACCGCCTCATTGCTTCAGGAAATGTTTCAATAGCAACAGCAACAACACTAGCAATTATTTTAGCAACAACTTCTTTAGTTCTAGCCTTTTTTCTTTCAGAAATATTTTTTATCTTACTCTTAATCTTCTTCTTCCTCACCCAATTATACTCTTTGTATTTTAAAGAAGAGCTTTTTGCAGACATTATTTTTATATCAACAAATTTTGTACTCCGCGCAATGGCAGGCTCCTTCATCCTAGATATTCGCCTGAGTCCATGGCTCATTATCTGTACTTTCTTCCTCAGTTTATTTATTGCTGTAGGCAAACGAAAAGCAGATATTTCTTTGTTAAAGAGCAAAGCAAACATGCATAAAAAAGTCCTTCAAGACTATGAAGAGAATATCACGAACACCCTCATGATTATAGCAACAACTGCACTTCTTCTCTCCTATAGCCTTTATTCTTTCCTCAGCATTTATCCTCAATTAATCTATAGTCTCCCATTTGCACTCTATGCTATTCTCAGATACTTTTATCTCATAGAAACAAAGAATGTCATAGCTCGACATCCAGAAAAATTTTATAAAGACACAAGACTTCTTATAGGGATATTCCTCTGGACAACACTGGTTATTTTTCTAATGTATTTCCTCTGATATCTTTCGTTTTCTTATAAGGTAACTTCAGTTTCTCTCGTAAAGAAATAATCCTTTCTTTCTCTGCACCCATACCTTTCCAATCCAGTGCAAAGCATTCTACTCTCACAATACCTCTTCATCAGCATGCTCAAAGAAGATAATAATACTATCCCTCATTTTTTCTTTCTTGTAATAACACTTCGGAGAATAAGTGCATTAGGGATAACAACCACATCTCCATCAGTCGTTCGTATTTTTGCTTCTACAAGATCCATGTGAATGACTTTTCCCTCTACTGTATCAATTTCAATAGTTTCACCAACATGTATCTTTCCTTTAAAAAAAATCATCATCCCAGCTATAAAATCAGGAATAATATCTTTAAAGGCAAGCAGTATAAAGGCAATGAACAGTCCTAAAATAATAAAAAGCACTGCATAGAGGAAAATGACTTCTAGCCCTAAAAATCCCAAGCCCAGAATAAGGCCTAAGATGTAAATGCCATATTTCAGAATGGAAGCAACAAACTCTTCAATTGGAAAGCGCACACCAAGATCTGTAAGTATTCTCTCCACTTCAAAACTTTGTAATGCTTTTTTTGCAACAAGAGAAAGAATGTTTCCTACAAGAATCCCAAAACCAATAACAAGAATCCCTGCAACAATATTGGTAAGTACATCTGGATAATAGGAGGCAAAAGCCATATTCTTCTAAGAGCTATTTTTCTTTAAAAAGCTTTGGCTAGGCAGTAAGGCTTAAAAAAGCAAGAATTTTATATAAAAGCATGCCAATTAACGCAGGTCCAGAGTATTTCAAAGCAGAAGGGAAATATAATGCAGCAAAAACAATTCCAGATAAAATTGCTGGTCTAGAAGAAATGCTTCGTGTAGGTCCAAATCATAAATCTACTGAAAATCTAAGAGCTGAAATTAAAACCAAGATAGCAAAGCTTCGTGCGCAGTTAGAAAAAGATCGTCTCACAGGGAAAGGCAAAGGGAAGGGAGCAAACCTTGCAATTAAAAAAGAAGGTGCAGCACAAGTAGCTTTAATTTCTCTTACAAACGCAGGAAAATCTCAACTTCTTTCTTCCATCACCAATGCAAAACCCTTAGTGGCTGAATATAAATTTACGACAACGAAACCAGAAGTTGGGATTATGGATTACAAGGGAGTAAATATTCAAATGATAGAAATTCCTGCTCTTTATGAAGATTTTGCATACAAAGGAGAAGGCCCTACATTTTTTAGCATCGTACGCAGTGTAGATCTCGTTGTCTTTCTCATTGATAACACACAAAATGAAAAACAACAACTGGACCTTTTATATCAAGAATTTGAAAAAGCAAATATCAAATTAAATGCAGAAAAACCCAAAATAATAGTAAAAAAACAAGGGATGGGTGGTATTGAGTTTCTCGGAAAGAAATATTTTGATTTCTCCACGAAAGATGCCATACAACTTCTCACACAGAATGGCTATCATAATGCAATTATTACTGCATTTGAACCCGTAACTATAGAAGACCTTGCTGATGTCCTTAATGAAGGCATTGTCTACCTTCCTTTGTTAGTGGTTCACACAAAAGCAGATATTAAAGGCGAAGGTATTTCTGCAGAAACAGGCTATGGTTTAGAAAAGCTCAAGGAAAATATATTTCATACACTTCGTATGATTAAAGTTTTTACAAAAACTCCTGGCAAAGATAAAGATTGGCCTCCAGTTGCATTACAAGAAGGAGATACCATCAAAACACTTGCCCGTCTCATTCACAAAGATTTCTTAAAAAAATTTAAATATGCTCGAATCTGGGGTAAGAGCGCAAAACATGCGGGACAAACAGTAGGTTTAGAACATGAACTGAAAGATGATGATGTGATAGAGTTACATCTAAAGTAAAAAAAGAAAAAAATTAACCCAAGTCTTCACTAATCTCAGTAAGAGAGTCAGAGAGTTCAGAAACGTCTCCACTCACATCTTCTATTGCCTGAGAAGCTTCTTCGTCACTTGTTATCCCTGTCTCTTCTTCTGCTTCTTCACTACTTGAGCAAGAACTCAAAGTAAAAAGGAGAAGAAAAAGAAAAAACAAGCTAAATATTTTTATCCACATCTTAGACCACCTCACTTTCTTCTTCTGTCGTTTCCTCTTCTACAACTTCTTCAGTGACTTCCTCAACTTCATCCTCATCACAAGTTCCATCTCCATCACTATCTGTACAAGTTTCTTCGACTTCTTCAGTGACTTCCTCAACTTCATCTTCTACATCCTCTTCAGAAGAGTCTTCATACTGGTCAAACATTTCCTGTAGACTGTCATCACAGTAAGGTTTGATAGTATCTTCGGAGAGTGTTGCATATCTATAGTTTGGAATTGTACAAATCCCTGAACCCATTGGTGTAGACATACTTAAGACACACTCATTATTTTCATTTGCTCCATCAATACTTACAGTAACATATGAGTCTGGAGTAAAGCTTGCTCCTGTTGCACAACTTCGGAAATACTCTTCAAAACAGAGTGTGTTTGATCCACAATCACTTCCTTCTGCTGCTTGTTTTGCTACACCAGTATAATCTACGCCTAAAAGAGCACTAATTACTTGGTTCAAAAGTTCATCAACAGAATATTTGAGCTCAGATCGAATTTGATAAATCGTCTCATAATCTAAAGTTCCTGCTTCAACAGCACTCTTCAATACAGCTTTTTGTTCATCGATCTTTGTTGCAACTTGATCAAGGATTTCTGCTCCCTCTTTGTAGTTTTCCGCACTTTCGCTGTCCCCTTGTTCTTCATAATAGGCTGCAATTGCGTTCATATTTTCCTGCAAACCACTCAATTGAATTTTAATAGAATCCATCTTCAAGATAACTTCAAGGACTTGTGCAGATCCTAATTCTCCTCTCTCAAACTTTTTTTGTCCTTGTTGATAATCCCCATAGCTATAATACCCAGAACCATATCCTTGTCCTTTTTGTGCACACACAATTCGTGGAGCACAACCTGGAGGAGAAGGCACTGCTATTGCTTCTGAACCGAGCTCTTCACAAAGAGATGACTGTTCTGTAGCTTCTTCTTCACTTTGACACCCTTGTTCTCCAAAAATCCCTTGGGCTTGATTTTTTTCTCCTTTACCTTTAGAGTATCCATCAAAAAAACATTCAGAAACAGTACATCCACTATATGGGTCAGATCTTTCTGTCACAGATCCACCATACTCCTCACATTTTGCACTCATTTCTGCAAGTATAGTTTCATCTGGACATTCTTGAGAATAGTCTCCATAGTATCCTTCTTGATTATAACCTTTTGATTGTCGATAGGAGTCTTGTGTTTGCTCTTCTGTACAATCTTGTGAACACCAAGAGTATTGCTCTCCATCTTCTAAATCACAATTCCCATCTCCACAGTAAGTCCCTTCAGATTTTTGAGAGTATTCTTCTTGTTCTCCTTGATCAAAAGATGGTGCTTGATATTGTCTACGAGAAGAATCACCTCTATATTTTTCATAGTCCTTCTGGTCATACACTTGCTCTTCATATGTATCTTCAGAGTATTCCTCATCTTCCTCAGATGATTCTGAGCTTTCATCACTATCTACCGGGTCAGCAGTTCCAGGTGAAACTTCTCCTTCAAGAATCTCTGCACCATCATCTGCGACTACATTTCCTGTCATCATAAAACCAAATCTATCTCCAAAAAAGCCTGCACTCGCAAGGCTCATGCTAAGGAGAAAAATAATAAATACAGTCCCTATTTTCTTCATGCTCACATCCTCCATAAAATAGTAATAAGTAAAATGAAGAGACAAGAGATTATAAATATTGTGGAAATGTTTATATAATTCAAGAAACTTGAGGATTGTATGAGTTATAAACAAGTCATTCTCGTGCGTATGGATTTACAAATGTCCAAAGGAAAACTAGCTGTTCAAGTTGCCCACGCATCTGTAGAAGCAGTTTTGGGTTCTTCTAAAGACAAAGTCCATGAATGGTACGAAGAGGGCATGAAAAAAGTAACACTCAAAGTTGCAGACTTAAAAGAATTACAGAAATTTCAACGT
>CAYJSK010000060.1:0-6187 GCA_964372745.1 Candidatus Woesearchaeota archaeon | reverse complement strand
AAAGCAGGTCATAGTGGGACTCTAGAGTAGTTCACAAGAATCATCAGAGAAATCCCAACGTGACCGGTGTCCTAGTCATCGCTCTGGCAAAAGCAACGCGCGTGGTAGAAGTACTTCTTACTGGAGGAAAAGAATATCTTTGTTTGATGCACATACATGCAGCAGTAGAAGAATCTCTTATTCGAAAAATATTTCAGGAGTATATGGGCAAGATCGAACAAATGCCTCCAAAGAAATCTGCAGTCAAAAGACAATTACGAACCAGAGAGATTTATTACCTAGAAATTTTAGAAATTGAAGGCCAAGATGTTTTATTTAGGGTAGGCTGTGAGGCAGGGACCTACATTCGTACGCTGTGCGTCGATCTCGGCAAAAGATTCAATAGCAAAGCACATATGCAAGAATTAGTGAGATCAAAAGTTTGTTCCTTTACAGATGCACAATGGCATTCCCTTCATGATCTCAAAGATGCCTATGAAGACTACAAAGAAGGAAACGAAGAGCCTTTACGAAAAATCATTCTCCCTTTTGAAACAGCAGTTGCCCACCTTCCAAAAATATGGGTTTCTGATTCTGCGATAGATTCTATTGCCCATGGTGCCTTCCTTTCTGTCCCAGGGATTATAAAATTAGATAATGATATTGACAGTGGAGATACAGTAGCCTTACTTTCCCTCAAAGGAGAACTTGTAGGTATTGGCGATACAAAAATGAATGCGCAAAATATCTTAGGCCAAGAAAAAGGACTTGCAGTGGGAGAAACAAAAGTATTCATGGAGCCTGGTGTCTATCCAAAGTATAAAAAAGTTATTTCTTCTCAGTAATCAATAGAGCAATATTTATAAAGAAGAAGTTTTCCCAAAAAGAGATGTCAAACATTACCTTTGTTCACAGAGCAGCTGGAGAACTATATCATTGCAACCAAGAAGATACAAATATCCTTGCATTTGATGTTTCAAAAAAAGCTCTTTCACCATTTCGTTTTTTAAGCCCAGATACATATAAAAAAGAAATAGAAATTCCTGTACCCGGTAGAGAAGGATACATTGCTCATTCGGTAGAAGGAATCTGGGAAGGACTAAAAATTATAGGGGGATCTATAGATGAACAGTCCTTTAAGAAAAGACCAAAAAAGAGAGAAGGATATAGCCAAGGATATAGATATGGAACAGAAACTCTAGGATTAGAACAAGCAAGAATATGCATATATATCCCTAGTTATACTTTCTATCTCGATCATTTTGCTCCAAAAGGTGCAATTCAAGAAATACTTCATGAACAAAGAAAAGGAAAAAGGGTCTTTCTTTATGACCAACACGATAACGGCGATATAAGAGATGAACGCCCACTTGCACATGCCTCAATCCTTGCAACATATCTGAATCTAAGAATATTTAATACAACCATTCAAGCAGAATGTGAAGCAGAGGAAATCTTATTTAGAATTTTAGATAGCCACATTTGCATAGAACAAAAAATAGAGCAAATTGAACCATTATTAAATGATTCTGAGATAAAAAAAGCCTTTTTGTATCGATGCCTAGAACATCCTCAAAATAGTAATGATTACCATATCGCTCAAGCCATTGGAAGAGAATAACATAATCTAAGCAACAAGTAAACTTCTTACTTTCACAGAAAGAATTTGCTCTCTTTGAAGGGAAACTATAGCAAATTTAAGTACATTACTTCTATCACTACAAACATATAATTGTTCAGGATAAATCCTGATTTCAAAAGAAACAACAGTTTCAGGCATTTTTATTCCAAGATTCTTTCTGATTTGATCCCTTGTCCAAGTGTTAAATTTTGCTTTCTCTACTAGATAACAATAAGGATCTTCAAGAGTATAGGCTAGATATTTATCTCTCTGAATAAAACGTGCATTCTCTAAAGACGTATAGTGATCTCCTTTCAAAAAAAAGACATTATCTTTAATATACAAACCTTGAATAAGAGAATCACCAAAAAAGACTTCTTTATTTTTTATTCTTACAACTCCTGCTTTAAGAGCATCAAATATATGCATATAATGAACATTTCCAGCACCAGGATCTTTCTTGATCAAAAAGATATTTTCTATAACATTAAGCATTTTATCTTCTACACGTAAAAAATTCGACTCTAACTTAATGAAATCCTTCAACTCATAAAATCTCCTAACTTCTGGTAATTTCCCAGACAAAAGATCTTCAAGAATAATCTTTGCAAGAATATTTTGTTTTTCTTCATTTGTTTGAAGCATATATACTAAGTCATAAAATTGTTCAATTTCACCAGAAGGAAGAGGTTCTTTAAGCATGATTTGCCGTAACTTCCGCAAGATTTGCTGATAAAGGTGAGCACTATCTAAAATCTCATATATCTGAGAAAGTTTCTTTGCAGCATCAAAATCAATTTTACTTTTATCATAACCTTCCCATAAAGTTTGCCAAAGAAAAATTTTCTGATAATAAAATTTCTGCAGTCCATCAATTTCTTCTTTCAAATAAACAAATTCATGTTGCAAATCCTTCCATTGAGTAAAAAAAGCATACATATCAAAAGGTAAAAACAATGACTATTTATAGATTTCTTTTTCTGTCCTCTCTTGTACTGCTCTCCACATTTGTGATGCACTTTCAAAAGGGTCCATTCTTCCATATCCTGTCCCCATACCAGGAACAAGAACGGATTTTATAATGGGTTTATCATATAAAGAATTATACCCAGAAACGGCTGTTAGAACTGCACTCATAGCTTTGTAGACATTATCCGTTCCTCGAATATCTCTTGGAGTCTCCATTGTGGGTGAAACGATTAAAAAAGGGATATGAGAGTTGTTTGTAGAAACAATAAGAGCTTGTCCAATAGGAAGCTTCCCACCAGAGCTATCTTTAATTTCTTTTTGCACCCTTTCTTCTATACTCGGTCCAAAGTAATTTCTATAGAGCCTATCAATACCTGCCCCCATAGTCCCAAAGCTATTTGCAGGACTGACGATTGCATCAGCTGCTATCTGAAGAATATTACTATTTTGTATATCACAATCCCTATACCCAGTGAAATATCTTTTCCAAGCAGAAAGAACAAGAGAATTTCTCGTCCGTAAATACAAATAAGGAATTTCTTCTTCTCTCTGTGCTTTATTTTTACGCATATTTCTTACCCTTATACTGTAATTCCTTATGAGTAATGATTTATAAGCTTTGGGGTTAGAAACATTGAAATAGAAGAAGGGTATATTGAGTAAAATGAAACGTAGAGTCCACATAGTCATCAAAGGAAGAGTACAAGGGGTATTCTTTCGTGCAGCAATAGAAGAGAAAGCAAAACTCTTAAAAGTCAAAGGTTGGGTACGAAATACTGGTGATGATGTGGAAGTTCTTGTAGAAGGAAAAGATGAAGCGATCAAAGAAATGCTAGAGTTCTGTATCCTTGGTCCTAAAGGAGCAAAAGTTACTGGTGTAGATATAGATGAAGAAGCTTTTCTCGAGGAGTTTACAGAATTTGAATGTAAGTAAAGAGAGCATAGGATTACAAAAGTAATACCACTTCATTACAGGTGTAGCGAGAAGTTTAATACTTCCAATTCTTTATTCTTCTAATGACTCAAGCAATTATGTATGGAAGAATTATATAAAAAAAGAATATAAATTTTTACGTGAAGAACAAATACTGCTTGTTCAAGAAGAAGGAGAGCTTATTCCTGCATTTGACTTTCCTTTAGATCAAGGCTACTTATTTAGTTTTTTTGAAAACCTACAAGGGGAAAAAAGGTAACAAAAAAGAATAAAAGAGTATGGGAAATAGTCATTTACTCCTTTAGTTTTCGGGGAAGTATTTTTAATTCTATGTTATCTGCAACCTTTGGCGTCATAACAATCCCATATGGAACAGTTTTTACATCATATTTTGCTTTTCTTTCTAGCTGTGTTACTGGAAAAACTTGTGTCAGTTCCCTTACCCGAAGACACATAGGATGATTAGGGAAGGTATCAATAAATGCTAATCGCGCATGCATGTGTGCATCATGGCTTGCTTGATAATCTGCGAAGGTATTTGCTCGAGCTAAACCTCTATCAACAAGATAGATCTTATATCTATCTCTCATAACAGTATACATATGTTCATCGATAGGTGTAACAGCCATAGAAAAGAGGGTAGTAGCATACTCATCAATAACCCTACGTACAAAAGGTTTTGTTCGTGAAAAATCCCTATCATTTTCATAACATTGGACCATCTCTTCTGCAAGCTTTTTTACTTCAGGAGAAGGATCATAACGGGCAATAGTATAAAGATCTGCAGTATTAAGTTGCCATGTACCTATATCTCTTGCCTCACAAAGTACTTCTAATGCTCGTAATCGTTCCTGTCCTCTTTTATGTTGAGCATATCCTGGAACTTTTGTCGGACCAATTTTACAAGGATAGCTATTAGAAAAATCATTATCTTTTCCATAAACTGTTACCATTTCTTGTGCAAGAGAACGTGTCTCTTCATCTCTAGAGTGAGTTGCAATACGAACGGTTTTAATATGGGCAGAAGGATTATTATCACTTAATGCAATACCTGCAATGATCTCATATCCTGGATCAGTTGCACTTTCCCATCCTTCCATTTTTCTGACTATTCTTGTAAAAATTCCTGGTTTTTCTACTACAGCATATGGAAGTCTCTCTTCAGCACGTGGAACAAGAAGAGATTTTGCAGCTTGATGTTCAACAGCAGGAGTTTGATAATCTACAAGAGTATGTGCAGAAGCAAGTTCTCCTTCTAAAACATCAATTCTTTGTTCAAGAAGTTTTTCTTTTCTCCCATGCCTAAATCCATTAAGAGCCATTGCACCACCTCCTATTCCTGTAATTCCTGTAATGATTATAGGTATAGAGAAAGGATCATCTCCTCCCAAAGCCCAATAGAAGAGAGTACTAACAGCACTTACAATTAAAGATAAAAAAGCTGGAGAATAACTTTCATTTTTTGCAATATGCTCTAAATCAGACCATCTTTTAAGAGCTTGTAATTCATCTCCTGCTTCAAGAACTTTAATGTTGTAATCAAGAACGTCATGCTCTTTCTTAAAATCTTTTCTCATAGAGTGAAAAGAGGCTTGAATAAGTCCAGTCCAAACAACGCCCCCTATCCCCAAACCTATTGCAACAGGAAGATCTCCTAGATAATAAAAATATCCAGAAAGACCTAGAGTAATCAACCCTGTCGTACTAACTATAGCTTGAATAGAATAATTTCTGTTTATAGCAGTTCTAAGTAGCTCCTTCCTTTCTTTGAATACAGCAAGCTCCTTTCCTATAACAAGATCCACCTTTTCTTCTAAACTCAAAGCATTTCGCACCTCAGCAGCACTCTGCCATCGTTGATCCGGATCCGCAACAACCATTCTATCCACAACTCTTCGTAATTCTTCTGGTACATATGGTGGAAGTGTATACGCTCCTCTCCAAGGGAAACGACTATCACTGAGTTCTACAGGAACCTTTCCTAAAAGTGCTTCCACAGCAACAAATCCCAGAGAGTACACATCACTACGTGCATCATTCGTTCCAAGAAGTGCTTCAGGTGCAGCATAAATCCTTGTTCCTGCAGCAGTAAGCTGAGTCGTCTTTCCACCACTAGGTTTTGCAGTATCTAAATCAATAAGAGTAACACTTCCATCATCTGCAACAATAATATGTTCTGGTTTCACATCTCTATGATACACAGCCTCAGGTAAAGAAGGATGCTGTCCCGGTGAATGAAGATACTCTAAAGCAGTAAGCGTTTTATCAAGAATATCTAAAAGCCTTTCTGGAGGAATAACTCTTTCTGCATCAATCATTTCACGCAGACTTCTTCCTTGTACATAAGGCTTAACAACGATAAATCTTCTTTTCTCTACTTCATCAATGACTTCTGTAACCTGTTGTATACTTGGATGGTTTAATTGTTGAGAAAGTTCTACACCTCTTTGTAATCCTCGTAATGCAGGGATATGTTCTGCAAGGCTCCAATTTCTATGCACCACTTTACCAGTGTAAGTCGCTCCACCTTTTTCTAATTGAAGAACAACACCCTGCCCTCCTTCACCAACAACTCCGGTAATAGTATAGTCTTTAATATGTAAATCAGGAAATTCTTCACGTACTGCTGCAGGTATATTTTTCATATTTTATTCCTCTGAGTTAAAAGCTCTGCACGTGTAACT
>CAYJSK010000059.1:0-6476 GCA_964372745.1 Candidatus Woesearchaeota archaeon | reverse complement strand
ATGCAAGCAAAAACATCTCTCGAAGAGGAGCATCACTCTTCTTTGGGCAGGCTGTTGTAAACCAGCCATATATCTCAAACTTTGAAGCATTGCACGGTTTAGAGACAACATCAAAGTCAAAAGCGCGTAATGACACGCAGTTGGGGATAGCTTTTGACCGAGAATGAGTTTACGGGACAGGAAACAATCCTCATTGTAGAAGATGAACCTGCAAATATGGAACTTTTTGAAACATATTTGAGCAAAATGGGGTATGTTGTTTGTCCTTACAATCTTGGTGGCAAAGCATATGAAGGCATAAACAGTGGCCTTTCCTATGACCTCGCCATATTCGATCTTTCTCTTCCTTACATCGATGGATTTGAACTCCTGAAAATTTCAAAGAGTTTACATCCAGAAATTCCTGTCTTCACCATGTCTGCGTATGCTTTTCAACACGAACTTGTGCAAAGACACTTCCAAAAACCTTTTCGTTTAGAAGATTTACTAAGAGAAATAAAAAAATTCCTATAGGTTCAACTTTTTATCGATCTCTTTTGCTTTTTCTTCCATTTCTTCATAGGCAGAAAGCACATCTTGTTTCATTTTCTTTAACGTCTGTTCAAGGTTCTTTGCACGAAGCACATACTTCTCTTGCTCAATAACCACAAGTCCAGAAGCAATGAGTTTAGACAAATGATGAATCACAGTTGCTCGACTCAAATCCAGTTTATATGCCAATTCATCAGAAGACAATGGTTTTTTTGCTTGGAGTATAGCTAAGAATAAACGAAAGCACGATCTATCTTTATCTCTCTCAGAAAAGAGTCCTAAAGATTCAGAAAGCCATTGTATTTCTGGGTTGAGAGCCTTCTCTGGGCTACGAATACGCACAATGGTAATTCTTTGAAAGCGGGTTATCATAAAAAAGAAATGTTTTTGTGCTATGTAAACTTTACGGTTTCGTTGTAATCTTTACAGAGTCCTCATCTACATAAATAATATCCTCAAATTGTGCAATCTTCGATCCAGGAACTTCTAAGAGAATGGGATACTCCATAATATTCCCAGAGCGTTTTAAGTTCAGAAAATCCATTCGAGAGTATTTTAAATGTTCAACAACATACCTCTCCGTAAAAGGTAAGTGTCTCCTTTTTTCATAAATGCTTTTACAAAGAGTTCGTAATTTCATATCCCTCATTGGCACAAGGTTTCTCTTTAATGCATAAATGACTGCTTGTGAAGAGGATTTAATGAATCCAGTACCATCAGTAATAAAAATTTCAATAGCAAAAGCATCTCCTGGTTCCATGATATGCACAGAATCATTCTCATAAACAAAGACAGACTTTTTCGAGTGCAAATCCCATTGTTGCACTTGATGTCCCATAAGATTTTTGATAATTTTATATTTGGATTCTTTCATATGTTCATCAAGTCTTCTTCCAATCTCAGAGACCTTCATTCCAGGTTTCAATCCAGTAATAGTTTCTCGAAGAATTCTTTCAGTAAAATGAACCATATCCTGATAGTCTTGATTTAATGCAATGGTATATGCACCATCTGCAATGTATCCTTCGACATGCACACCTACATCAACTTTAATGATATCCTCTTTACTCATACTTCGTATATCTCCTGGAAGAGGTGAGTAGTGTACTTCATTATTCAATTGTAAGTTCACAGGAAAAGCTAAAGAGGCTTCAGGATAGGAAGCAATATCTTTTTCAATAGCTTGAGCAATTGCGAGTAGTGATGCACCTGGGACAATCAATTTCTTCGACCGCTCCATAACCTCATGGTGTATTTTTCCTGCTCGAAAATAGGCTTCTTTCGGTGTCATAAAGAGAAGAAGTTTTAAGTTCAATATAAATGTTTCCCTAAAATTTACCTAGAGTCTTTAAAGTTTCTTTCTGCTTTGAGCCTTTCGACAGTTCGATATATTTCCCCAAAAGACTCTTGAAGGCCATTAATATTTGTATGAAGAATACGTAAACTTGCCATAAGAGTTCTTGCTTCCTCATCAATTTTTCCAAGAATAAGTTTATTCCCTAAGTTTCTTTCATAAATCATATGCGTATCTTTAAGAACAAAATCATTAAGACGATTCATGGCTTCCTTAAGCATAGGCATAAGCTGTGTATCAAGGGTTTGAATCATTCGTATAATTTCTTGGCATATATCTAAATTAATCTGTGATCTTCCTTTTGAAGCTTCACTAAAAAGTCTCTCAAAAAGTTCTATTCTTTGTAAAGCAAGTTTTTCTATAGATACAAATTGAGATTTAATAATGTTTAGATTATGTGTGATATCTTCAACCTCTTTAAGTTCCTGAAGAAGTTCTCTATCAAAGTCTTGGTAAGATTTTATTTCCAGTTGTAAGAAGCGTTCTATATCCTGGACAGTGTTAAGAACGAGCTTAGAAGATTCTTGTTTATTCCCAAAACCAATAGGCATAAATTAATACTCATCTTTATGCTTTATTAATGTTTTGGGATCCGAATATCTCTCAGTTTGGTGCGACTAGGATAACTTTTGACCTAGAATGAGTTTACATAAGGCTTTGGACTATCTTTTATAGACTTTTTTTCTATGATCTAAACAACGAATAATCATAAGCTTTTGTCTAAAATCTATTTCTATAAGAGCTCTATAATCACCAACACGCAATTTGTACAAACTAGCTCCTTCAAAGTGTTCTAAATAATGGAATGGATCTTCAATAGCAAGATCTATTTTTTCAATAATTCTATCAGCTATTTGCCGTTCTAATCTCTCAAGAATTTTACGAGCTTGTGGATCCCATTGTAGACTCAAATTCATCTCAATTTAAGCTTTCTTTTGACTTCTTCATGTGAAACAAATTCATAGAGTGGTCTTTTTCGAGATTTTTCAATAACCCTCTTCGCATAGTCTGTAAGCTCTGTCTCATCCATGAGAGTATGTTCCATTTCAATAAGTTTCTTTTCAATTCTCAAGACATTTTTATTGAGTGTCTCAAGAGTGACTTTTTGTTTTGTGACCATTTCTAACATAGAAAGCACCTCCAAGTTAATAAGTCTTACTTCTTTTCATAAAGCTTTGCCAAAAAAATCCGAAAGATCTCCGAAAAAACCGGAAGATTTCCGGAAGTCAATCGATAAGACTAAATGTCAAAAGATTTTGCTACGAAACAATTATATAGCAAGACTTCTCAAAACAATATATGAAACTCATCTCCTGGAATGTGAATGGCATTCGTGCAGCAGAAAAGAAGGATTTTCTCAACTATCTCAAAAAAGAATCTCCTGATATCCTCTGTGTACAAGAAACAAAAGCTCACAAAGAGCAACTGAGTGAACAACTAACTAATGTTCCTGGCTACCATGCATACTTCTCTTCTGGAGAAAAAAAAGGATATAGTGGAGTGCTTTGTTATACAAAGGAGAAACCTCTTTCTGTACATACAGGCTTTGGTGGTCATAAAAAGTTTGATAGCGAAGGAAGAATCCTTATTTTAGAGTTCAAAGACTTTGTGCTGATGAATATTTATTTTCCTAATGGGAAAGCAAGTCCAGATCGTTTACAATACAAATTAGAATTCTATGAAGAATTTCTCAAATATTGCAAAACTCATAAAAAACATCTCATTGTCTGTGGTGATGTCAATACGGCACATAATGAGATTGATCTTGCACGTCCAAAAGAAAATGAAGATGAGTCTGGTTTTATGAGAATAGAAAGAGATTACTTAGATCGTTTCATTAAAGAGGGCTTTACTGATACCTATCGTCATTTACACCCAAAAAAAGTGCAATATTCTTGGTGGTCTCAAAGAGGTGGAGCACGACAAAGAAATGTGGGCTGGAGAATCGATTATTTCTATGTCACAAAGGACCTTGTAAAACATGTCAAAGAAGCTTTTATCCAAGATAAAGTTCCAGGTTCTGATCACTGTCCAATTGGTATAGAAATAGACCATTAAATATAATCCTCAGGGACTAATTTTTCCAGGAAATCAATCAAATCTTTTCCATTTGCAACAATTTCATATCCAACTATTTCTACAACACGAATTCCTCTTTTTTCTTCTCCATAACCTTGAAGTGTTTTCTCATAATCCATATCATCTTTTCCACCATAGGATATCATCTTTCTTCCAGGATATATTGTGGTTTCCCAAAGATGAAAGCCTTCTGCCTTAAGAATTATTTCTAGGGGAGCAATATCTTTTCTAGTAAGATTTTTCTTTCCAGGAAAAAGAGAATAGATTCTTGCAATTGCTTCCATAAGTAAAGATCATCTTTAATTTACTTATAACCTTTTAGCAACGAAAAATATATATGTGCAAAGACTATCTTTATTATATGCTTCTTGCAGAAAAAGTCTATACCCTTTGTAAACAAATACCTAAAGGCAAAGTAACAACATACAAAGAATTAGCAAAAGCTCTCAACACAAAAGCCTATCAAGCAATCGGCCAATCATTAAAAAAGAATCCTTATGCACCAGAAGTACCCTGTCATCGTGTGATCTCAAGCACTGGTCATCTCCATGGCTTCAAAGGAAAAAGAAAAGGCAAAGCAATCAAAGAGAAAGAGCTCATATTAAAATCTGAAGGAATAGAAATCAAAAAAGGAAAGATAGATCTTAGTACGTACTGCCATACCTTCTAGTTCTTCCTGTATCTCCTCCATCTGCAAGTCCATCTCCTTCAAGAGTCTCAGGACTAAGGACAGCAACACGCGGTTTTTTTGTCAGAATATCTGTGAGGCCTCTAGAAAGTCCAGAACTAATAACCAATACTCTTTCATCTCTTTGTGCAAGGTACTCATTGACACCTTCAGAGACAACTGATCTTCCCATAGCTTCAAGCCTAGAAAAAGGCTTTCCACAATCTGGAGGAAGTGCAGTCACAAGAGAAACAGTTTTCCCAGAAAAATCATATGCTTGCAGAGCAGCCCATAAACCCTCATTTTGCATATCCATAGATTGTTCAATAAGCACAGTGTCATAACCACCTATCATACTATCCAAAGCTTCATGCACACGACTCCTTTGAGGAATAACTTCCACCATTCTTTGTGCACTTGCTTTTGCATCATACACAATTTCAGAGACAAAATCTATTCCTGGATTTCCCCTCTGGAGAAAGAGTAAAGCGCTGTCTATTCTTTTCTCTGCATAGTCTTCAGTGAGTCCATGGGGTGCATTGGCATAGGCCCGTACAAGGACACTCATTCCAGGAGCAAGCGATTGAGCATAGTCAATAATATCTGTATATCCTTTCAATGACCAAGAATGTTTATCAAAGGAAAGAGAAAAAGTTTTGCCATCATCGGGTAAATTTCTAGGAGAAGATGCATCAATAGGGCAAACATAATGAAGAGTTGTTCTTTCTGTATCAAGAGAAGGGTCATAGTTTCTTTCTGGAATACAAGTTGTAGTAAGTGCTGCGACGATGGGGAGGGCTGCTGTGTACCCTGAAAAAGTTGTGTTGCGTGCCATGGGATTTGTTCTAGAGCAAGAAGATTTATAAGTGTTCCGATTTGAAACAGGTGTATAGTTTAATTCAGAACAGCCTTTGTTACAAAAAGTCTTGCGCTATGTATACTTTCTGCTTCAACATGGGAAGAAACAATTTTTATCTTTTTCTTAAACAAAGGACAAGAAAGAACCAGCGACTCAGCCTCTCCACCTTCAAAAGCAATATTCAAACCATACTTTTTGTGTAACAAAACTAATCTATCCACGTCTTTTTCCGTCAATACTCTCCCTAACCAACTTTTGTCAAGTCCTTCCGCAGCCACAGAACTCAGAATAATTTCAAACCCTTCACGAAGTAGTTGTCGTATTTCTTGCTCTTGATCCATATGCCAAAGGGGAGAAAATATTTTTAACCCTACTCTATCTGCAACTTTCTCCAATCGCTCTCTTTGATACTGAGAAAAAATAGCTCCAGAAACAATACCTTCAATCTTGTGTTTCTTTTTAGCTTCTCGCAACGCTTTCTCTAAATCTTTCAACTCTTTTTCTTTTTGACCTTCTGTTTCTACAACAACAAGAGCTATGCCCATTGCTTCAGCCTGTAAATCTACAAGATGAATATTGGGTGTGTGAAACATGTAGGAGTGTGGGTTTCTACTTTTGATACTAATGACACAAGAAAGATCATAGTTTTGTTTTTTCATAATATACGCTGCATACAAACTATCTTTCCCTCCACTAATCAATGCCCCTAGTCGAACATTTTTTTTAGAATAAAACTGTTCCAAGTATGCAGACTTTGACTTTTTCTCTTCTTTTGCAAGCTTCTCAAGCACCTGATCAAAACCACTTCCATACTGTGCAGCTTTCTTCTTCCTCTCAGCAAATGTTTGTGGAATACCTAAATGTAAGGCAAGCTGTCGAAGGATATATTTTTCCTCTCCCCCCTTTATTTTTAATTCAGGAGCAATATTCAGGCAAAAAGCAACAAGCTCTTTATCCAGGAAAGGCACGCGTAATTCTAAGCCATT
>CAYJSK010000058.1:0-6499 GCA_964372745.1 Candidatus Woesearchaeota archaeon | reverse complement strand
AAGACTTGTCCAAGCACCAAACTGAGGGATATTCGGATCCCAAAACATTAATAAATTCTTTCGTCTCATATTGATATATGTTAAACGGTTATGCACATCAATTTAAACATCTCTTTACAAGAAATTTGTTTGAGATTTATTTTCTTTTAGCCTTTCGTGCATTAGGCTTTTCTTTGATAGGCGTCTTTCTTCCTCTCTACTTATATGTTGAATTAAGTTTTCCTTTTTCTTCTGTCATTTATTATTTTATGGCTATGACTCTCTCTTTTGCTTTAGGGTCTTATCTTTCTCTTTCTTTGATTACCAAATATGGTGCAAAACATGCGATGGTGTGGAGTTATCCTTTTCTTCTGATGGGAGTTGCCTTAACTTTGTATTTAGATAGTTACCCTTCTTTGTATCTGCTTGCGTCAGGACTTATGGGCTTGAGCATGGGTGTTTTTTGGATGGGATTCCATATTGATGTTGCAGTGCATTCTCATAAGAAGTCTATAGGTAAAGAATCTGGGATTATACATTTTTCTAGTATCCTTGGTGCCATTGCTGGACCATTGCTTGGTGGCTTTATTCTTCATTACTTTACTTTTACTGTGCTTTTTTTTACTGCTTTGGTGATGTTTGTCATTTCTATTATCCCCATGATTTTTTCCAAGGATTTGTATGTGAAAACTGCGTTTGATTTTCGTTCGCTTTTTATTAAAGAGCATGTTAAATATTTTTTTGCTTATTGTGCACAAGGAATACGTCTTACCGTTTCGACAGTTTCTTGGCCTATCTTTATCTTTAGTATTTTTGGAAGTTATGTTGTGTTAGGAGAGTATGCTGCCTTTGCAACTTTTTCTATCGGAATTTTAGGATATTTTGCAGGGAGTGCAATGGATCATGTGAAAGAAAAAGGTATTCTTATGCGTATTGCTGCGCCTTTTGAGTCTGTGTTGTGGGCATTTCGTGCTCTTGTGACTACAACAACGGGTGTATTTCTTGTGGGTTTATTTGGTGGAATAACGAGTTTAGCGATTGATGTGCCTCTCTTAGCAAAGACCTATTCACGAGCGAAGAAAGAGCAAATTGCTGCCTTTGTTTTTTTTCGAGAAAGTTCTATTCGTGTGGGAGAATTAGTAGCATTGCTCTTTTTACTGTTAGTGGTTAATTTGAAGGCTTCTTTCTTCCTCGCTGCTGTGAGTTCTTTGCTTTATTTATTGTTTTGATATCTTTGTGACAAAAAACCCTTCTGTATCATTATCTTGGGGCCAAATGCGAAGACATTTTTTCACTTCTGAAGAAAATACTTGGTTTTCAAACTCTTCAATGGCTTTTCCTCTTTTAATATCTAAAGAAATCTTTTCTAGTTTTGCGTTCGGATTTTTTTCTAATAAAAAGTTAATCACTGCTTCATTTTCATCAGGTTCAAGAGTACACGTAGAGTAGACCATTGTGCCACCTTCATTGAGGGCATTGAAAGCAGTGGATATTAATTCTCTTTGGATGCCAGCCATTTTTTTGACTGTATGAGGGTTCCACATACTAATGGTTTTGTAGGATTTTCGTATTGTTCCTATGCCAGAGCAAGGAGCATCGAGAAGAATTTTGTCAAATTTATGTTTGAACCAGCGGCCTTCCATTTTGGTGAGGATGGTATTATAGACGCCACAGCGTTGCAAATTTATTGTTAAGGGTTTCAAGCGATCTATTTTGTTGTCATTTGCGATGATAATGCCTTGGTTGTTCATCATGGCTGCCATTTGTGATGTTTTTGAGCCTGGGGATGCGCACATGTCTAAAACAATGTCTCCTGCTTTTGGTTCTAATACAACTGGAGGAATCATGGATGCAGCTCCTTGAATGTAAATGTAGCCGAGAAAATGTTCTTTTGTGTTCCCGACTGCCTTTTTTTTGATGAAGAAACCTTGTTTACACCAAGGAATTTGTTCGAGATCTTCAAAACTTTGTTGTATGTTTTTTATTGAAGTTTTAATCGTGTTGACACGAATAGATTTTCTCATCGGTTTGAGCGATGCTTCTGTAAATGTGTCAATATCTGTGAGTTGAGAGTATCTCTCGAGGAATTTTTCTTTCCAGTCTGTGGGGGCCATAGTGTAAAAGAATAAGTTGTCCTTAATAAAGATTAAGTGCACCTTGTGGGAATCGAACCCACATCTCGAGCTCTTTCCAGAGTTTGGGAAGCTCGCGTTCTACCACTGTACTAAAGGTGCAATTTTTTACTAAGGTTGCTTGGTTTTATAGATTTTATAACCTTTTCTGCTTTAGCTTTATAGAGTTCTATTGTGTAAAGAGTTGCTCTTCCTTCTTTATTGTAACTGTAGAATGCAGGAGTAACATCAAGATTATTTACTATAATCTGGTAAGCTTGCTTTGCGAGATTAAGCGATGTACTTGAAAAAGTCAACCTTTTTCGTTTTCTGTAATAACTTCCATCTGTATCTATAAGACCTCTTAGAAATCCTTTATTAAAGGAAGTGTTAGATAGATCGAATTGTTTTAATTGAACAGAGTAGGTTTTCTTCCCCCCCCAGGTAAGATTTTCTTGTAAAAGTCTATAAATCTTTTTAGAACGATAACGAAGAATGATAACTGAAGCATTTCCCTTGTAATTACGAAGAGATTTTTGTGGCAATTTTCCAAACCAAGATCCCATTTTGTTGTATAAGTAGTCTGCATATTCTGATTCATATGCACCTATACTAATTTTTACATTATAGTTCGATTTTTTATTTAGAGTTACATTTCCATCCCCAGAAAAGACCCCTAAAAATTCTCCTAGTTGATTTTTATTTTTGAATGAGAAAATAATGTCTTTTGTTCTTTTTCCCTTTATCTTTTTATAATGGTAATACAAGCTAGATTTATTGAATCCTGTTTCTTTTGAAATATTATTAAGATATTTTCCTTCTTCGATCATTTTTAGGATATTTGGAGTTATTTTTTTGTTCATTGGGACTATTTAACTTTAAAAGATTATAAATGTTGCGCGTGGGCGTGCCAGGTGTCCATGCGAACTTCTTGTTTGTCTATTTCTAATTCTACAAATTCTGTCTTCAATCGTTTTAGAGAACTCACAGTCTTTATTTTTATAATCCCTTTTCAAGATATGAACTTTTTGATGAGTTCGTAGTATTCGTCCTGATCCTTTGTTCGTACCTTTAATATGAGTTCATAATCTCCTGTGCAAATGTCTATGCTCTCTATATTCTCTTGTTTTACTAGCTCTTTTGCTATTCTTTCTGGATCAACATATTCTTCTGAAGAAATTCCACAAAGAACATATGCACAATATCCCATATCTATTTTCTTATAATCAAAAACTGCTCTTTCTTCTTGGGGGACTTTTTGAAGTTCATCAATAATATAATAGGATATAAAAATGGTCTTTTTATTTGGTCTTATAAGGCTTTTCTTTGGAAAGTTATATAAAGGATTATTCTGTTTTTCTTAATATGCGCGGGTAGTTCAGTGGTTAACCATATGGTCCACAGAGAATCCGGCCTTGCCAAGGCTGAGACCCGAGTATTGGCAAATTTAGAGTTAGTAGGGAGTTCGAATCAAGGCCCGCGCACCAATATTAATATAATTAAGAGAGTTTATTCTGCTAAGCTTTTCTAAATCCCTTCTGAGTCTAGTAATCGTTTTACTTTTTTCTTTGATTTCTTTTAAAGTATCAAGCCTCCAAAGAGAATAGCCAATGGAACTACATAGGTGAAGAATAAAATAGGTTTGTAGTCTCTTTTGAGCAAAAGCATTCTTTGGGTAGCCATAAACCTTTAGAAATAGTTTTGTTTGTTTATTATTTAAGTCATAAGCATCAATAAAGTATACTAATTCTCTTTGGGGAAAACCATAGCTGGCAAACTCCCAATCAATAAGTTGAATAGAGCTCTTCCTATAGAAGATGTTTTCTCTTGAAGAATCATTATGGAGTAATGAAGTCTTATTTGCATTCTTAAATATAGATCTTTCTTTAATACAAATCTGCTTTGCTTTTTTTAAGTTAGATGCCATTTTTTGTAATAGCACCTTATTTTTTATATGATGTTTATATTTAAGATAATTATTGTAATAGGGTTTCAATGCAGAATCTAAATAAAACCTCTTGGAAGTCTTCTTTGTGATTTTATGTAACTGCCTAAACCATTTTGCCATAGAAATTAAAAAATCTTCTGTTACTTTTTGGGGGTGTTTCCCAACAATAAATTCTTCAATAAGATAATCTGTAGAGATAATCTTATGGCTATTATCAAAAAATAGAGCTTTTGGTGCAAGATTGTTTTTTAGTCTTAATAAAAGGAGATATTCTTTTTTTAGATTTTTAAACTGCAAATTATTTTCAATTCGTAGAATAAACTTTCCTTTATCTGTATGTAACAGATAATTTATGTTATGATTACCTTTAGCTAAAAACGTATATTCTTTCAAGGTGAGACCAAGAAGTCGAGATATTTGCTGTGCTTGTTTAAAATTAACTTTCATAAGAATTGAAGAACAATTTTGCTTATAAACCTTGTTAGAAAAGTTTATTAGGTAAGTTTCAACTAAAAAAATATGGTAAATTATGACTTCTGGGATGATTGGAAAAACCAAACTGTAATTGAAGAGAAAGCAATTGAGAAAGTAAAAATTGCAAGAGCTAAAATAGTAAAAGCAATACCTAAAGTAGCGCTTATTGCTATTTACATTAAAGGCAGTTTTACAAGAAGAGAAATGAAAGAGGGAAGTGATGTAGATATGGTTCCTATTGTTGCCGAAAATAAGTATGAAGGAGATGTCTTTTCTGTGAACTCTCCAGAGATTGATCCTGTATGTGTTGTGCCTTTATCTCTTTGGGAATTAAAAAATAATCAACTTTGTACAGAAGGAGAACATTCACCAGATTTGCGAGCAAAACCAGATAGATTTCTTAAGAAACTAGGTGAGTGTAAACTGATCTATGGAAAATCACTAAATGTAGCTGAGTTTCTAATCAGAGAAGATAAACAAGCTTTAGAAGAGGCAATAAGAATTATGAGAGAAGGATATATCAAAGCATATGAATCTGGAAAAATAGAATTTTCTCCATTACTAAAAGAAGTCTTTTGGTTAATAGAATTGGAACAAAATGTGAGAGAGATATCTGTAGTACACTCATTTGAAGGAATTACTCAATCTGTGAAAGATCAAAAAAATATTGTTCATGAAGCATTTAAATTTAGGATGGGAATATATAAAACAGATGCTGATAGGAGTATTTTTATTGCAAAATTAAAACAGTATTTATCAGATTTAGAACGAGATATAAAAAGATTATGATAAGAAAGCTTTCAATATCTATCTTGTCCATTTAATTTTTGCCACTTAGGGATCATAATTCCTTAGGATTGGGGAGTTTAGGCATTTTTGTCCGTAGTGATAAGAGATACTCTTTTGGATTAGGACAAGAACTTTGAGGCAAAAGTATGCATTTAATATTTTTGGTTATACGCCCTACTGCATGAAAGTTTTGCGTCACTTGTAAGAGACTTTAACTCTAATGTAAGACTTTATGCTAAAGATCTTTAAAGGGAAAGATATAAAAATGATTTGAGCTATAGTATTTACATACTATTTATGAGGTAAAACATGTCAACACAAACAATAACATTAGATAGAAAAGAGTACAAGGAGCTCAAAGAAAAAGCGGATCTTGGAGATACTCTTCTTTTGAAATTAGTAAAAGGTCTTGAAGATATCAAATCTGGTAGAACAAAAGCTTGGAAACGAACTACATCAGCTTAGTTCTTTTTTCTATTTCTTCTTTATAATGTGGAATTAAGTCCTTAATGAGGTTAATTACCTCTTGTTGGTCTTTCTTTTCGCTTAATGCAATAACAAAGACAACAATCTTTTCTTCATAAATGAGAAAATAGAAGCGAAACTTCCCAACTTTCTTTTCTCTAAAAAATTTGTATCCTAGTGGTTTTCCTACATAAGGGTTTGTTTTGAGTTGTTCTATTTCATTCTCTACTTGTACTTTTATAGAATAGTCCAGTTTTGCAAAGTCTTTATCAAACTGTTCTGTTGTTTCTATTTTGTACTCTTTCATTTTCTTTTGGTATAATGCATGCCTATTGGCTTTTATAGTTTATTATAGAAATTATTATAAATTCCTTTCACTTATACAATATAATATTAAGTAATACCAAGAAAGTTGGCGCTTCTCAATGGAGAGCTGTTGTTCGGCTCGCGCACCATTCTCTAAAAGGGGGGAAGATTTTTTAATAGGGGTGACCACAAAACTGCCACAATGTAGTCACCTAACACCAAAGTATATAAATAAGTAGTCACCCATTTGCTCTATGCATCTAGAGAAAAGAACAATAGGGGAAAAAACCAAATATTACCTCGCTCATTCGTATAGAGAAGGGAGGAAAGTCTACAAGTGTAGAAAGTATCGTGGGCAAGATCTGAAGAGAGGGAAATTACAAGAACGAAAAGAAATCGCAGAAAAACTGATCCTTGAAGAAATTCA
>CAYJSK010000057.1:3069-6595 GCA_964372745.1 Candidatus Woesearchaeota archaeon | reverse complement strand
TTTAAGAGTAAAGAAAGTGAGGTTTTTGCTATGCCTGTTCTGTACCTTAAAGTTGATTGTTGAATCCCTTCTTGTTCCTGCACTGCTTTCAAAACTTTTTGTTCTTCTTCTGAAAAACCAGCAAGATAGGCTTGGAATTCATCCTTTTCTTTTGCTTCTTTTAATGCCGAAGAGATTTCTTTGTGCTGTTGTAAGAGGAGTTCTTGACTTTTGTTGAAGAATATGAGATAGACACCTAGGATTGCAAGTGCTGCTGTCAGTAAACCGCCAAAATAATAGGCCATATATTCTCGCTCATGCAAACAAGTGCCATCTACATAACAGATCCCCCCTTGACTTTCAATAATCATATTGACATAGATATCTTCTCTTTCTTTTGCGAGATAAATAAATAAAGTGAGAAGAAGGCCAATACAAATTAATGTGAGCCCCAATTGTCTTTGATTCATACTTTTGTGATTTTATTCCCCTTTAAATTCCTTACGGAGCTAATTCTGCGTAACTAAACAGTACGGAAAATGCTCGACACCAGATGAGAACATATTTATATTTGCTTAGATCTGTGCCTTCAGGAATGTCGTAGTTTATATTTCCTTTTGTCCCTTTGATCTCACCAAGGTCTACAATATCCTTTGCTTCTAAATCTGCTGCAAGATAGATTCGTAAATCTGGGCCATTAATTGTTTCAAAATCTTCAAAGCGCAGAACTTTTGTTCCATCAGAGTCTATGATGAGAGCTTTTCCAGAAACTTCGTGCGCTGATGCTTGAAAGAGAGCTTCACTCAGCATGAGAGAAGATGCCTCTTGTTCCAGAGGAGAAGCTTCGTCCATTTCTACGACTATAAAGAAAGGAGAGATAAGATACCATGCAATAGGGAGAGCTATGATCCCTAGTACAATCAAAATCCAGAACTTCTTTTTCATGTTCTTTCTGTAGTCTTTGTTCTATAAAAAGATTTTGTTTTCTGTGGTATCCATAATACTCTACATACTAAATCTTTAAATAGCTACATAGACCATTTTTGTTTTTTATGAAATTACATTCTTTTGTTGAAGCACAACAACTTGATGTTGCACAGATCTTTTTTCTTTTTGCAAAAGCAGAAGAGCTTCGTAAAGGAGGAGAGAAACCACTACACAATAAGATTCTTACTACACTCTTTTATGAAGCAAGTACACGAACAAGGCTGAGTTTTGAATCTGCAATGTTGCGTCTTGGAGGGAATGTCATTAGCACAGAGAATGCAAAGGAATTTTCTTCCGCAGTGAAAGGGGAATCTCTCGAAGATACAACGAGAGTTGTTGCAAAATATTCTGATATTATTGTAGTCAGGCATTTTGAAGAAGGAGCAGCAAAGAGAATGGCGATGGTGAGTGATGTGCCTATTATTAATGCAGGGGATGGAGCAGGACAGCATCCTAGCCAAGCCCTTCTGGATCTCTATACGATTTGGAAAGAACTTGGAAGGATAGAACACTTTACCATTACTTTTGTGGGAGATTTAAAAAATGGTCGAACCGTTCGTTCGCTCTGTTACCTCTTAGGGAAATTTCATGGAGTAAAGATTATCTTTGTTTCTCCCAAATCACTTGTTATCAAGGCGGATATTAAAGAGTATTTAGAAAGACATCATGTTTCTTTTGAAGAAGAGAGTGATTTTACTCAGGCTTTAGCGAAAGCAGATATTATCTATATGACCAGGATGCAAAAGGAAAGGATGGAAAATGGAGAATATGAACTGGTGAAAAATTCTTATACCCTTACTCAAGAAAATCTTGCCTTTGTTCAAGAACATGCGCGTGTGCTTCATCCACTGCCTAAAATAGAGGAGATTCATCTGCCACTAGAAATAGAACAATCAGATCAGCGTATTGCATACTTTCGGCAAGTAGAAAATGGCTTGTACATACGCATGGCTTTGATTTCTTCTTTACTGGAGTAATTTTTTTAAAAAACAAATGGAATGAGAGCTTTTACTTTTTTCTTGTATGATGTATATTGTTCTCCAAATGCTTTCTCTAGCGTTTGTTCTTCCACTGTTATTCTGTAGTAGCCTGCAGGGATAAGAAACATGACTGTTGCTATGGCTGCAAGCCAAGATTGGAAAAAGACACACCAGCCTATGACTTCTACAAGTAAACCTGTGTAGCCAGGATGTCTCATGTAGGCATATATCCCATCTTGTTTGACTTTATGGTCTGGCATAATTTTCACATTAAAGGTAAAAAGTGTTCCTAATTGTATTCGTGCTGTTGTTCTGATTACTGCACCAAGAAGAAAAATAACTGCTCCCCACCAGAGAAAATTCTTTTGTGGCTCTAGAAAAAATATTTCATACAGCGTAAAAAGAATAACTAAAAGAAGAGCAAGAAGCAGTGCATGGAGAGAATACGTATCAAAAGACTGCCCTCCTTTTCTAAAGCCAAAAAACATTAAGATTTTTTCTTTCATTTATATCCCCAAACCAAAAAATATTCTCAATATATATCCTAAAATAAAACTCAGTGCTGCAACGCTCATACATATTGCTGCCATCTCTATAAATCTTTTTCTAAAGGAAATCTTTTGTGTGACAGAAACATAATAGGTAAAGATTCCAATAATGAGTAATGCGGAGGCAAGTGTAAAGAATAAACTCAAAAAAGGAGCTTTTAAGATTAAAAAAGGCACTACCAAGACCATCACAGTAAGAAAATAGACTAAGCCAGTGTAGAATGCTGCAGTGAGAGGCTTTCTTTTTGTACGCTCTGCTTTTGTTGATTGATATTCAGAGCTTGCCATGGAGAGAGATGCTGCAATGCCTGTAATGAGGCCAGCAAGAGCTATGAGACGAGTATTTTGCAAGGCAAAGGTAAGACCAGCAAGAGCACCTGTTAACTCGACAAGAGCATCACTTATACCAAGTACAATAGAACCAATATATTTTTGTCTTTCTTCATTAATGAGTTTGAGAAGCTCTTTCTCATGCTTTCGTTCATTCTTTATAATCTTTTCAAGATGAGGAATATGCTGAAGAAGTTTTTTACAGTCTAACTGAGAACATTCTTCTTTTTTCTCCATCAAACTTACTGCAAAGACTAAGCCAAAGATTCTTGAAAGAAAGACATAGATATACACTTTGAACCAGTTTGCTGAAATATCTCTCTTTGTATATTTTTTCCAGAACGCATAATGTTTTTTCTCATCTTCTGCTATGTGAAGAAGTAAAGTTTTATTCTCTTTGTTCTTTGTTTGTAGAGCAAGACGTTTGTAGGTTTCAAACTCTGTGCGTTCACTTTGCTGTGCTTTCAGAAGTTCTTTTTGTATATTTGTGGATGCAGCCATTATCTTACCATCTTCCAATGTCCTCCTTTATCTGGACCAACTCTTTTTAATTTGTTTTTTTGCTTTAGTTTCTCTATATCTCTCTTTATAGTCTTCTCATTGACTCCTATTTCTTTTGCAATCTCTGTAATGGTAATTTTATTATTCTTTTTTATGATCCCCTTAATCTTTTCTAAACGTTTTACAGGGACATTTACAGGG
>CAYJSK010000057.1:0-2969 GCA_964372745.1 Candidatus Woesearchaeota archaeon | reverse complement strand
TTTACAGGGACATTTACAGGGGCATTTACAGGGACATAAATGACTGCTAAGTCTGAAACTTTATCAATTGTAACATGAAAAGAAGGATCCATATTTCTTGCAATATCTTGAATCATGGACTTCTCTTTATTTGTAAGTGTATACCCTTTTACTGTGCCATCATCCTTCACCCCAAAAATTATTTTGCCTCCAGAAGCATTCGCAAATGCACAAATCTCCTTTCCAAGAGAGCTATTAAAACCTTCTTTAAATTCAAGAGTATATCCTTCACCTATTTTTACAAGTTCAAGAATTTCTTTCTCATTCATGTCTCTTTTCTAGAGCATCTATATTTTTAAGTTTTACCTTTCGTACATTTCTGGATCTTTGAATCTTTCTGTTGATGCACAGCTCCCTGATTGCCATTCTACTTGTATTTGCTCATCACTTATCATTTCTACAAGAATTTTTCCTTCCCCATTATAACAATAGATATCCCCATTAGCAGTTACTTGACTAAACTCTCTATCAATAGTTCCTGAGTCTTTTGCAGAAAATTCAAATTTTGTAGCATCAGTAATTTTTCCAGCAATAGAAATGACAGATAGGTCTGGATTATTGTTATCATGGACGAAAGCAAGATAGGTTGACCAGTCCACAACATATTCTTCTTCAGCTGTCTCATGGAACCAATTTCCTTGCAGAGTTCCTGCAATATCCTGTTCTATCACTCCACATCTAGGAGTATCTTCTCTCTTGATGAGATCAAAAAAGGTTTGTTGCATATCTTCTTGATAATAATCATAAGCACAGTGGACGTAACGAGAACGTGTAGGATATCTTTTAATATTGATGTAATCTAATTCTTTGCTGAGATCAATAAGACCAAAATCAAAATTTCCTTGTAATGCTCCTACTTTCCCAAGATGTGTTCCTGCATCTACTTTTTGGAGAAGATTTTTTGTACAAGCGCTACTCTCTGCTTGATTATAGTCTTCGCATTCTACATTCTTGACAAGCTTTTCTAATTCTGTGGAAAGTTCCTTCACATGGTTGTAGTATCCAATAATATCTTTACATAAAGAAAAATAAATGGTGTAATCAATAGGATCATTCGTTGCACCTTCAACAGAGTACACACTTACTATGTAGACATCTGCTGGTGCATAGAGTGGAATCGTTTCTGTTGATTCTCCTCCAGCGTTTATGTGTAGATAACTATGGTCGGTGGGAAAAGTATGCCCAGGTGGTGCAAGGTTTCCAATAGGAGTTATTTCATAAATCTCATTCATATCTACAGGATACTGGGTAAAGACAAGGCCCTCACAGTCAGGAAGTTCTTGCATCTCTGCTTCTGAAGGAATTTCTGGGGAATCTCTGAAAGTGTTGTGAGACTCTTCTACTTCAACTTCTTCTTCAATTATTATTTCTTCTTGAGGAGGATTTTCTTCCATAATCACTTCAGGTGTTTCTTCTATAGGTGTATTTTCTGTTTCTTCAATTATTGTTGTTGTGCATGCTGTAAGGAAGAGAAAGACTATTGATAGCAAGGCTGTTATTCTTTTTTTCATCTTTCAAAACTCGTTTCTTTCCCAGAGAATTCCCACGAAGAAGCACAACTTGTTTTTTCTTGGCCTTCTATCTTTAAAGTGTTTTGCTCAGATATTTGCACAATAATTATGCCTTCAAAAGAATTTCCAGAACCACTTGGCTCAAGACCTTCATAACAATACACTTTATCTGCAGTAATATCTGAAAAATCTCTATTTATCAATCCTTGTTCTTTTACAGAAAAGATATATTCCCCATACAAAATAGTTTCTACTCCTGTGCCTATAGAAAAAACAGGCTGTGAAGGATCATAATTATCATGGACAAGAGCAAGAAATTCATTCTCTGCACCAATGTGTATAGAAGTGCCTTTAGGCAGCCAATTTCCTTGTGCTGTTCCTGCAATATCTTGGACTACTTCTCCACAGACAGGTTCTGCTTTTCTGGGAATGAGTGTTTCATAGGCTTCTCGAATCTCCTTTGGGAAATAGTCTAATGGACAAGCCACATAAGGAAGATTACCATCTGCATAGAGTTCCCAACGTGCAGGATTTGCAAGGCTGTGTGGAGTGATACGATAATCGTAGATACCTATATCAAGAGATTTTTGATCTTGACCACCACCTACAGTGCCTATATAGTCTCCTTTCTTCATAAACATACTGAGTTCTTTTCTACAATAACTCCATGTTCTTGGACCACTTTCATAATACAAGGTATATTCTTCACAAAAATCTTCTGATGCTTCTTCAAATGCTGTTTCAATGTCCCCAGAGACTGTTGCAAGATGATCAAAGTAAGCATACACTTCTTGACAAGGATAAAAACGAATGCTATAATCAGGAAGACCACCATCATCCCCTACATCTTCTATACGACTCATTTGTGTAATGTACATGTCACTGGGGGCATATATGGGAGCAGATAGTGCTACACTGTTTTCATCTTGTTCATCACTGTTTTTTAGATTCCAATACATATGTATTGTAGGGAAAGTATGTGCTGATGGTGCAAGATTCCCTAAAGGAGTTATGTCTTTTATATTCTCTGGATCTAAAGGCGCAAGAGAAAAAATTTCTTGTTCTTCTCCGCATGAGGGAATATCTTCTGTTGATGCTTGTTCATACTCTTCTTCTTGAGGGAGATTTTCTTTTGTTATGGGAACAATGTACTCTGTATCTGTAAGGTTTTCTATAGCTTTAGGAGAAGTATCTGTTGTTTCTTCAATAGATATATCTTCTGTTTCTTCAATTATTGTTGTTGTACAAGCAGTAAGCAAAAGAAAAAGAAAAAACAGCCACACTCTTTTTTTCATCTATTTTAAGTAAAAAGTGATGTTAATAACCTTTTTGGAGAAAAGAAAAAGCAGGTAGCAGGATTTGAACCTGCGCATGAGAGGGTTGCAGCCTCTTGCCTTACCGCTTGGCTATACCTGCATT
>CAYJSK010000056.1:0-6707 GCA_964372745.1 Candidatus Woesearchaeota archaeon | reverse complement strand
TGCAACAAATGCATAAAGATCTTCAGTGAGTTTCATCATATCTTCATAGTCAACTCCACTCCAGTAACATTCCATCATAGTAAATTCTGGATTATGTGTTTTATCCACACCTTCATTTCGAAAATTCTTACAAACGGTATAGACTTTTTCATAACCTCCAACAATCAGTCGTTTCAAATAGAGCTCAGGAGAAATAGAAAGAAATAAATCAATATTCCATGCATTGATATGCGTCTTAAATGGTCGTGCATTTGCTCCTCCATACACAGACTGTAAAGTTGGAATATCTACTTCAACAAATCCTTTGCTATCAAGGTATGCACGAACAGCAGAAACAATTTTACTTCGTAAGAGGAATGTTTTCTTAACTGCTGGGTTTGCAATAAGGTCAACATATCTTTGACGATAACGAATTTCTGTATCCTGCAAACCATGGAATTTATCTGGTAAAGGAAGAATAGATTTACTCAACAGAACAAATTCTCGCGCCCACACAGTTACTTCTCCTTTTTTAGTCTTAAACACTTCTCCTTTCACACCAATAATATCTCCTAAGTCTAAAAGTTTAAACACATCAAAATTTTTTAAATCTTCTTCACGAAAATACACTTGTATTTGTCCTTCTTGATCCTGCACATGCCCAAAGCTTGCCTTTCCCATTTCTCGCATAGTCATGAGTCTTCCCATAACGGAGACTTTGTCCTTTGTTGCTTCTCCTTCTTTCAAGTGTTTGTATTTTTCAAGAAGGAGGGAACTAAAAGTATATTCTTTATAGGAATAAGGATAAGGATCAACACCCATGTCACGCAATTTCTTTACTTTTTCAATGCGCTCTTGTGCGAGTCTGTTATGCTCCATACAAAGAAAAAGATTCTTAGCATATTTAAATGTTTCTTAGACTAAAGAAGATGTTTTTGCTGAAGAAGATGTATAGGTTGCCTTCCAGAAAAGCCTTCATGCGTTTCATGCCAGTGTCCAATCTCTTTTTCTCCAAGCTTCCAACAGAGATGCACATCCCTTCCTTCATATTTTGCATAGAAATCTACGAGTCCTTGTTGGACATCTTTGACAACAACACCAATAGTGAGTAATTCTGTAAGGCATTTATGATAGAGATGTAGTTTTTTATAATAATTCATGTTCAGTTTGGTAATCATTAAATCAACACTATGATCTCTTTCAGTATTTTCCACATGTATAGTACTGAGAAATTCAATAGCTTTATGTATTTTTAACAAACGCAACACTTTTTCTTCTATAACTGGAAGGAGCAGTTTAGCCTCTTCTACACTATAGTAGATAGGATAATCCATAAACCTATGTATACGCTCTTTTCACTTATAAAACTTTGCTTCTACATGCCAAGAACATTTAATGCTGTAGTTAACAGAGCTGACTTTATATTACCCCAAAAGCCTCTCCCTTCATATCGAATATCTCCATTTTGAAGAGAATCATTAACATCTAATTCTCCTGTATTAATATTTTCAAAAATTGCATCAGTAACATAAACATCAAATGTAGGATTCTCGATTTCTTCAGCTTGAATAGAAACAATCTGTGCATCTTCTAAAACCATCCCAATAACTTCTCCACTATCAAAATAGATATTTACTTCTGTGTCTCCAATCACACTCTTGAATGCTCTAGGAAGAGCTTCCAAGTTTGGATTAAGCTCTGAAGGGAGGAGATCAACGTTCTCTATAAGAATCTCTTTTTGTGCATCAATACGCTCTTGCCCAGAAAGATCTGCGGTTCCAGCAAGAAGAAGATCTTCAAGACTCTCTGCAACAACAAAGGTGCTCAAAGAAAGAATCATAAGGATACACAAAAATATTTTTCTCATATTTTATTTAAAATAATAATACTATTTAAGCTTTCCTAAACTATTCTCAAAAGATAGTTTTAAAAAGATACAGTTATTCTCTAAATATAATGAGTGAGGATAAAATATTTGTCATCAAGTTCATTGTAAAAGATGGGAAGATGGCAACAAAGATGAGTTCTAAAAATATGGCTCCACAAGAAACAGTGGGCCTTTTAGAGATTGCAAAGCAACAGATTCTAGATGGATTAAAAGAAAATAAAAAAGAAATCTTTCGGGGATCAAAAGATGAGTGCTAGTTGTGTTTTCTGTAGGATTCTCTCTGGGGAAATTCCTACACAAAAAGTTTACGAAGACAATCATGCCTTTGCATTCTTGGATATTAACCCTGCAAGTAAAGGGCATACCCTTGTGATTCCAAAAGATCATTATGAGTTGCTTTCTCAGATGCCAGAAAAAGAATATCTTTCTTTTATGAGTACTTTACAAAAAATAGTGAAAGGTTTAATGAAATATACTGATGGAGTCAACATTCTTCAAAATAATGGCAAAGATGCAGGCCAACTTGTGCCCCATGTCCATTTTCACATTATTCCACGAAGACCAAATGATGGTATAAAAGTGGAGACCTGGAGAACCCATCATGATCCTGATCTTGGCAAAGTCCAAAAAGTCATACAAAGCCTTTTAAAGGACTAATTTTTCTAAAATTATACATGGCACAGTAGTTTAATCTGGTGGAATACGAGTCTCATGAGCTCGGGGTTGTGGGTTCAAATCCCACCTGTGCCATAATCTTAATAAACTTTGAAAAATTTTTCAAACAAATGCAAAGAACAGTTCTTTTTCATCAAGCAATAGAAGCAATTGATGAAGAAGTCAAAGAACTTTCCAATTCAAAAAGAATAATTCTTATAGGCCTTGCCGGTGGTTCTGCTTCAGGCAAATCAACTCTCGCAAGAAATTTAGAAGAACATTTTCCACTCATGCTCAACCTCTCTCTGGATCATTATTACTTAGGAAAAGATGACATGCCAGATAGAAAAAACTATGACCATCCACATTGTCTTGAACTTTCTCTCTTAGAAAGGCATGTAGCATTACTTCGCCAAGGTCAAAGTATCCAAAGGCCAGACTATCGTTTTGCACTTTCTCAAAGAGTAGGTTATATTACAGTCCTCCCAGACTCTCTTGTCCTAGTAGAAGGTCTTTTTGCTTTACATGAAACTCTAAGACCTCATTTCGACTTCAGTATTTTTGTCGATGCTTCAACACCTTGTCGTTTAGAACGAAGAATGCATAGAGACATTGCAGAAGGGAGAAGAATGATTGGAGAAGAAGGAGAAGAAACTGTGAGAGATAAAATTAGGGGCTACTGGGACAGATACGCTGAGCCTATGTACCAACAACATATTGCTCCAACAAAAGCATATGCTGACCTTCTTGTGTTAAACGAAGGATTTATATAGAACTTTAAAATTTTCTAAATATATGGGTCTGAAACAAATCCTTCATTCATATACTACACAAGCAAGAACAAGGTGGACAAATTTTAGAGATGCTATAGTTCTTGAAGATATAGAGAGATCTTTAGATATAATAAGAAAGTCTCCTACAAATGGGTCCTACATCCCAGCAGACTTCATGTTTATACAAGCTTCCTATGCTTTTGCAAGAGGGGAAACAGAAAAAGGAAGAGATATCTGTATGAATATGCAACGTTCACATCCTGGATACGATCCTTCCTTACGTTTTTACTTGGAAATTCCAACTGAAGTCAAAGATATGGGGGATCTAGTGGGATTAAGCGAAGAAATGATTCAATTACGCAATGGAGAGAACTTTCTTTCTAGATTTCTTACAAGCTATCCCAATTATACTTTTCAAGATTTTTCAAACTATTTTTCTTTACAAAGAACAATAGATAGAGAAAGTCTTAGAGAAAGATTAGGCAGAGAAAAAGAAGATCTAAGAATGAAGGGTTAGTATTTTTGTTTCAGGCTTTCCCTCAATAAAGAAATTTGTTTCTTCTTCACATGTTCTAATCCTATTTTATTATTAAGATATTTTTCTAATAAGCCAGAGAAAATTTCTCCTGATTTTATAGAAGGAACAAGCACATAGTCCGCACCAGCATCGTAGAGTTCAAGAGCCTCATCAACATTCTTTGCAGTAACGATAACAAGTGCTTCAGATCGTACATTTCTCACATAATCCATAAGGAAAAGGTTTTCTTGTAGACGAGCAACAGTAGAAACAACAACTTTTGCGGATTTAAAATTAATCCTCTTTAAAATTTCAATATTAGTAATATCTCCATACATACAGGGGGTATTTTGTCCTTTAAGCATATCAATAATTTCTGGATTAAAATCTATAACAAGAGTTTTCCTCTTATTATGCTGATAGCTATTGAGGAATGTTCCTCCTACTCGATTCGCACCAAAAAGAATCAATTCTGGATGATCTTTTTGTACATGTACCATTTGCCTAGTATTTTTAGAAAGCTTTTCAAAGGCACTAAGAACATGAGCAATTTTATTATACACAAAAAGCTCATACTTCATGATATAGGCTGTGAGTGCAATACTGATGACTCCTAATAAAATGGTAATAGAAAAGAGCTCTGGAGAAATAGTATCTACAGAGAGCACAAGAATCAATGCAAACTCACTAATTTGTGCAAGAGCTACTGAAGAAACGAAAGCATTTCTTTTATCATAGCCTAAGAGAGAAAGAATAACCATAACAATAAGGGGTTTGAGAACAATAACAAGGAGTAATAATGCAAAGAAAGGAAAAAGAATACTTGCAAGATTGACAAAGACGAGTTGTAAACCAAGGGATACAAAGAAAATAGTTGCAAAGAAATCTTTCAAAGAATTAATTCGTGCAATAATGTTGAGGTTGTAGGGGAGGTTTGCAAGAGTAATTCCTCCGAGAAATGCACCAATGGCAATAGAAAAGTCCAGAAGATAGGCCCCGAGGGCAAAGAAAAAACACACAGCTACAGATAATAAAAAAAGTAGCTCGCTTGATTTTGCAGCAAAGCGAAATAATCGATACACCAAAAATCTGTTCAAAATATAAGCCCCAAGGAGAAGCACAGCAAATTTCTCCAAGGTAGAAAGCAAGTTCATAAAAGTGAAACTTTCTGATCCTATGAGCACAGTGAGTGCAATGATGACAAGAATATCTTGGATAAAGAGAATACCTAAAATAATTCTTCCGTGCAAAGTATTGAGTTCATCTTCATCAAAAAGAAGTTTAATGACAATCATCGTACTACTAAAAGTAATGATCAGTCCTGCATACACTGCATTGAGCTGATCAAAACCAAAGAGAAGCGCAACAAAAAATCCCGCAAAGAAGGTAAGAATCACTTGTAATATCCCAGTAATAATCGTAGTCATTCCGACTGTTTTAAGTTTCTTCAAATCCATTTCTAGGCCAACAATAAAGAGGAGAAAGATAATCCCTATCTCAGAAATACTATGGATCAATTCAACGTCTTGAATAAGTTTCAACCCAATAGGCCCAAGAACAATGCCCGCAATAATATAAGCTGGAATCAGAGGTTGTTTAAACAGCTTTGCAAGGTAGGCAAAAAATGCTGCTGCAATAAGAATAATACCTAAAGAAAAGAGTAAGCTCTGTGGAAGATTCTGTATCACCTCTAACATATATTCTTTGTATGTGGAGCACTATATAAATGTTTTTGCAGAAAGTTTATGAAAAGAGAAAAAAATCTCAAAGGAATGTCTTTACACACAAAATGTATTCTTCACCATAAAGAAGACAAGGATGGTATACGTGTTTCTGTAATGAGTAGACATACACTTTCTGATGGAATGACTCCTGATCCACGTATTACACGAAAATCTTTTGATCTCTGGCTACAAGAACTTGCTCCTAGCCCCACACTGATAGGAGATTACTATAAAAGAGGACTTCCATGGGAAGAATTTGAACAAAGATACAAAGCATTACTATCTGAGTCTATGAAAACTATTGCTGTTCGTGCTCTTGCTGAACATGCTATGATCAGAGATATAACTTTGCTTTGTATTGAAGACACTCCTGAACAATGCCATAGAAGATTGCTTGCAGAACAATGCAAAATTTACGAACCTAAATTAAATGTAATCTACAAGTAAAAAACTATTTCTTCAAATAAATCTCAATGCTCGAGACGCGTACTTGCCTTCCTTCTTTATTGGTAAATTCTTCACTATCAATAAGAATTCTATCAGTTTTGACTTGATTTTCCAGGAAACGTTTCATAGAAACTTCTGCAATGTCTACAGCCTTTGCAATAAATTTGCCTCGTGCTTTAATGACTACCTCAGGAGCTCCTAAAGTCGTGAATTGCATAACAACTCCTGTTACATAGTTCATGAATGGTTTTTCCCCTATGAACACAACATTGTCATTGCTTCTTTCTTTTCTTTCTACATCCATTGTGCCTCCTTCAGTTGCTATACTTCTCTAGGTTAAAACCCCTGTAGGGCATTCTGTATTTACTCTTCTTTATTCATTAACCTAGTAACATAACCAGTGAGGACATTTCGTAGTTTCTTAGAAGGTACTTCGACAAATTTTGGGACAATCTCTTTATTATCTTCAAAGGTCTTTTTGAAGCTAGATCTATTTTGGGCTACAAGTTTATTACCCACTCTCTTGATCATGGTTGTTTTGATTCTTCCCATAGATATATACTATTTCGTAATGGTATATAAAGGTTTTGGGGAGGCTTCTTTACTTAAAACCCAAATCTCTCGTAACATCCTAGAAGTAGGAGAACTATAAAGGAATGGCCCTTCAAAGGCAATACTCTTTTTCTCTAAGAAAGCAGCAAGAGGGACAGGCACTTCTTTCTTTG
>CAYJSK010000055.1:0-6824 GCA_964372745.1 Candidatus Woesearchaeota archaeon | reverse complement strand
CTTCCAAATTTCATCAAAAAATGCTTTATATTTTTTTGCGATTTCTTCCTGTGATACTTTAAAGCCAAAAATAGTTTGTGCGAAGTAGATTGTTGTTACAGAACTCTTTGTATGACTAAGTATGCAGGTGGAAAGATTCTAAAATTAAAATGTGACTCTTTCTATAATATTCTACTAAACCTACATCTCCTGTCTGGATCTGTTCTTTTTCAATCATTTGGCAAACTCTTGCTTCAAGAATTGCTCTAGTCATGTTTTTAGAGTTCTAGGATACGACAGGAAGTTTTAAAAAGTTCTTTTTTTCTTTTATCTTATGGAAAAAATTATTTTAGATACTAATTTTTTATTAGCAGTGTTTGAACTCAAGATAGATATTTTTGCAGAAATTGATAGGGTCTGTGATTTTCCTTACAAGCTCTATATCTTAGATAGAAGCCTTGATGAAGTCGAAAACCTTATAAAGAGCCCCTTACTTTCAAAGAAATTAGGAGCTAAAGCAGTTTTACAGCTTATTCAGGTTAAAAAGATTCAGACTTTAGGGACTCAAGATCCTCGATCAGTTGATGATATCCTTGTGGATTTGGATGGATATGTTGTCGCGACAGTGGATATGGAACTTAAACGTCGTTTGAGGAAAATAGGAAGAAAAATTTTAACTATACGTCAAAAAAAATATGTGATATTGGAGTGAAAAAAAATGTATTATACAGTTAAAGTTCAAGGGCATGTTCGTGTTGATCCAAAACTCTTTTCTCTTCCTGTAGAAAAGGCAATTAAATCGTCTCTTCAAGAAAAGTTTGAAGGTTTTATTTCGAAGGATGTAGGGATTGTTATTGGTGTGCATTCTGTTGATACTGTTGGTGAAGGGGTGGTTATTTCTGGTGATGGTGCTGCATATTACAATACCGAGTTTAGTGTTTTGAGTTTTAAACCAGAAGTAGGCGAAGTGGTTTTAGGAAAAATTTCTGATATTACTGATTTTGGTGCTTTTATAACTGTGGGGCCTATTGATGGAATGATTCATGTTTCTCAGACAATGGATGATTTTGTTTCTTTTTCAAAGAGTAATATTCTTACTGGAAAAGAGACGAAGAGAAATCTTAAAGTGGGAGATCTTTGTCGTGCACGTATTATTGCAGTGAGCTATAAAGATGTGTCTAATCCTAAAGTAGGTTTGACTATGAGACAGCATCGTCTCGGAACATTATCCTGGATTGAAGATGATATGAAAAAAGAGAAGAAAGGTAAAAAAGAATGAAAAAAGTGTGTAAGAAATGTAGGCTCTTCGTAGAAGGACAGGAATGTCCTCTTTGTCATAATAGCAATTTCACAGAAACATGGAAGGGAAGAATTACTATCCTTAGTGTAGAGAAGTCAGAAATTGCAAAGAAAGTAGGTATAGAAGTTAAAGGAGAATATGCGATTAAGGTGAGGTAAATGGAAATAGATATACAAAAACAAACAGAAGTGCCTTTATTAAACAGGCAAAGAGTCAGTGTTATGGTAACGTATGATGGTGGAGCAACGCCATCTATTCTTCAATTTAAAGATATTATTGCTTCGAAATTGAAAACCAATAAAGATCTTATTGCGATTCGACATGTGTATCAACGATATGGCTTTCCCAAGGCCAAAGTAATTGCACATATCTACAAAACAAGAGAAGAATTATTGCGGTTAGAAAAGTTAAAGAAAGGGGAAAGAAAACAAGTTGAAGCTGTGAAGAAGGCTGCTGAAGAAAAAGCAAAGGCCGATGCTGCAGCAAAGAAAAAGGAAGGTGCTGAATAAGATGGCAGCGAAAAAAATTAAAAATAAAGTTTCTAGCAAAAAGTATGCTAGGTATAAGAATGGTGTTGGTGAAGGTTTCTGTCCCAAATGTGGACCAGGAACTTTTTTAGCGAAACATAAGGATAGGCAAACTTGTGGCAAGTGTGGCTATACTGTGTTTAACACGAAGTAAAGATGCTTGAAGAGTCTGTTTTTATTAGTGATTCTCTCTTAGGGAAGGGTGTTTTTTCTACTCGTTCTTTTTCTCTAGGCGAAAACATATTGTCTTTTAGAGGTTCATTGTTGTCTTTTGAACAAGCGGTTCAACTTGGTGATGATGGATGTTATCCTTTACAAATTGGAGAGAAATGGTATGTGGATATTGAGCCTCCAGGTCGTTTTGTGAATCATTCTTGTGAACCTAATACAGGTATACGGGGAGAAAGAGATCTTGTAGCCCTTCGAGAAATTATTTCTGGTGAAGAATTATTTTACGATTATTCTACTACGATGGATGAAGATTATTGGACTATGGCTTGCAAGTGCGGAAGTACTGTTTGTCGTGGGGTGGTTAAGGATTTTAAATATTTACCTTTAGACTTGCAGAAAAGATATCTTTCTTTAGGTATTGTACAGCCATATATTCTTTCTAGAGCTCTTCTTACATTGTTCAAAAGAGTCTTTTAGAAGGTATTTTTTGTGTTAAAAATCTTAGAAATTTTTTTTAAAACCCTGGGAAGATACTCCGAAGAGTATCTTCCTGGGGAAAAAGAGGTGATAGTATAGTATAGCATAGAACTTCTATATAAATGTTTCGGTTGTTTTAACTTTAAAGTGGTGTTTCCATCAGAAACAGAGCTGTTTAAATAAGGGTGTATAATGATCAAAGTAGATCCTTGCTTGGGCATCTGAAAATAGGGCTTGCATTATTCTTAAAAGGCTTTCAAGACCCTCTATATATTCTTCTTCTTCTTTTGCTTGTTCTGTTATGAATATCCTCCCATCTCGCATGCATAGAAGTCTTGCTATGTCTAGGTTGATGAGTTCGTTATCATCTTTGTATGGAGGAAGAATGATCCCGTCCCCAAAGGAAAGACTTTCTCTGTTTTGTACTCTTTGTTCTCTCTCTTCTGTTTCTCCATGGGGAAGTATTTGTTGAAAGTTTACTGTTCTCCCCATGAGTGTACATATCTCTCTGTGGTCTTTTAGTCTTGTTACGCCTAATGGGATATTTCTTTTTAGAAGTTTAAGATATTTCCCTTGATCATTGTAATATGTCCCTTCGAGGATTGCGTTAAACATCTCTGCTAGAAAAAATGTTCTTCTTATAAAGATTATTCTTCTTTGTTGATATATGTTTGATTACTCATCTCCTCTGGTAAGAAGACTGATAATACCTGCTAGAGTCATTGTTGGGATAAAACCATCAAGTTGATCTGTAATATCAATGACCTCTAAAAATTGTAGGCCTCCAGGGAAACCCCAAAGCCAAAGACCAATAAAACCTCCAAGAATATCAAAGATTGTTCCAAAGCCTGGTATTCTTCCGATAAAGAAGTCTGCTCCATCATATGCGAGAGAAAAAAGAAATTTTCCTGCAAGGGTGATGAAGCTCATACGCTTTCTTTGTCTTCCTTATTCAAATAGCTTTCTCTTCTATCATCATAATTCTTTTAAAGAGTCTGTTTTTTAGAACTGTATGTTTAAGCCTTTGTATTCTGGAATTCATTATGAAAAAGAATATGTGCCCCTTCTTACACAGATACATAAGTTTTATACGCATCGATTAGGACCTGGAGAATTGTCTACAAGAAGAAAGGACACTGAAAGAGTGTATGGAGTTGTTGTTCCTCATTCTTCGTATGCACTTGCTGGACCTGGCATGGCGTGGGGGTATAAATTGCTTTCAGAGCATTATTTCCCAGATACCTATGTGCTGTTGCTTCCAGGTATACAAGAACAAACTTGTGTTTTTGATGAAGATTTTGAAAGCGCTTTTGGTCTGTGTTCTGTGGATAGTCTCTTTGCGCAGAGACTTTTGGAGACTGGACTTGTTTGTCGTGCAGAACAGGTTGAAAATCTTGCAGTGGAGTTACAAATTCCTTTTTTACAACAAGCTTCACGTGATCGATTAAAACTTTTAAAAGTGTTGCCTCTTTTTGTTTCTTCTTCTTCTTCTTTAGAGAAACTGGCAGAAGAACTGGTTCGTATAAAGAAAGATATTGTCCTTGTTATGGCTTCTGATTTTATTGGTGCTTTTCTTCAAGGTGATTTTTCTGGACATGACAAACAGTTGATTCAGTATCTTCTTCGTTTTGATACAGATGGTTTTGAACGGTATCTTGAGAAGCATGGTCTTTCTTTGCCGAGTAAAGGTGTTTTTGTTTTAGGGATAGAAGTTTTGAAACAGCTTGGGGTGAGCCAAGGAGAAGTGGTGAATTACTATACTGCTGCAGAAATGGGTTCACAGGAAGCGAAAAGTTTTGTTTCTGTGGTGTTTTAGTATAGGAATCTTTTTATAATATTATAGCTTAGGTATTTGTATGGTATTAGTGCGGGTGCCACGCATTGTAACTACAACAGTTGTGATGCAAAGGCTTGTTCCTAGAAAAAAACCTGCTCTGAAGAAGCTGGTGAAAAAGCTTGTCAAAGCAAAAGTCAAGTTGAAGGCAAAGGTGAAGAAAAAGAGGTGAAAAGATTCTGTTCTTCTTTTTGTCCTAGCTAGGCTTATTTCTTTTGTAAATGTATTAGAAGTATTACCCAGAGTATTCCTAGTGTGAAAGCTCCAAGAACATCGGTGAACCAGTGAACATTAAGATAGATTCTACTGAAGCCTACAAGAAGTATAAGAAGTATATTTGTGCTTATGAATATGTATCTGAGAACTTTATTCTTTATTTGATCTTTGAAGAGGTAGATAAGGAGAGAAAAGAAAATCATTGCAAGAGTTGCATGGCCACTGGGAAAACTGTAGCTAGAAGATGCTTCTATCAGGGCGTTTTCTGGTCGAGCTCTTTGTATGAGTGCTTTGAGAGAAAGTTCCAGTGCAATGCCTCCTCCAATGGAAACTATCACTAAGAACACTTTTTGATATCTTTTTTTATAGCTAAGAAAGAGAAGGAGAATAAGGGAAAATGTAAAAAGGGCTTTTGTACTCATGATGTTGGTGATAAGAATCATGATTTCTGTGAGAAGGTCTGTTTGGAGACTTGTTACTTGTGTTTGTATGAAACTATCAAGAGACATTTTAGACCTCTATAATGGTTCCTTCTGGACCAGGATTCACTATGAGTGTTTTATTGAGGAGTTGTCTTTTATGAAAGTTTTCATGCAAGTGGCCACAGATGTGTAATATGGGTTTTATTTCTTGAATAAATTTTCTTTGTGATTTACAACCCACATGGCCAGCCCAATCTAAAAAGTCGAGTTCTGTTTTGTACGGTGGACCGTGTGTGATAAAAATGACTTTATCTTCTTTCTTTAATTTCTCTTTAAACTTTATTGTTGCTATCTCTAAAGGTCTGTTTATTTGTGCGAAGCCACCACCTCCCCAAAAGAAGAAAATGTAGTCTCCAATTCTTTTTGCTTTCTTATGGACAGATTGTACGTTTTTAAAGTTTTTACAGATATCTTCTAGGTTTATCCCTTCTTCATGATTGCCCGGGATGATATACAGGGGTTTGTCAATACTTGTGTCTAAATCTTTAAGCACTTCTTTGAGCCCATGGCTGAACCAAGAAATGTCGCCTGCGCAAATGAGAAAGTCTACTTTTTTACTGTTTTCTTTAATGAGATCCAATGCTTTTTTATGGAGATGTGTATCGGAGAATGCAAGGATTTTCATTGGGTTTTAGAAGAGATGCTTGTTTTTAAGGGTTTTGGAGTGTTGCATACTTTGTAATGAGGGTTGAGATTTCCGTCTCGTGCTCATTGTCTATTTCTTAAGATAACAATGATTGATGTACAGATCAGTAAATTGAGGGTGATTTTGGAGAACGAAGGCGAGGCTACAAAGTGGCGAGAAATTTATTCTGAATATAATTTTCTCACAACATTAAATACTTTCTTTGTGATTACATTACCATTTTTCAAAACTTTAACAATTCCAAATGAACTCAAATCTAAATCTTTCTTAGGATTATTAGAGTGGATTTTCCATTCTTCTTTAAAATCAAAAATAAAAGTTGCAAGAATATTTTCTTCCCAATAAAGTTATATACATTATTGTATTCTTACAGTACATGAAGAATTTTTCCGCCACAGAAGCATTAGAATATGCTAAAAAAGGTTTGATTGAGGATTGGATTCATGAATTTTTAACTACAAGTGGAAAGAATGAAGGGCTTTCAACAGGTTTAAAGAAAGAAAAAAGATTTTTTGTTGGTCCAAGAAAGATAAATCTTGATGAATTACAAAGAATTTGTGGTCCTGAAAAAAATATTAAGTATCATGAACCTAAAGAAAGATGGGAGAAAAAAGTTAGGAGAATTCTAAGTGGATTAAAAGGTGGGTGGGAGATGCCTCCATTTATTGTTATGTATAAAAGTGGTAAATTGTCTATTGCTGATGGTAATCATAGATATGAAGCATTGAAAAGGAGAAGATTTAAGAAATATTGGACAATTATTTGGTATGACACGTTAAAAGATTTAACAAAACATAACAAAATGAAACCAGCCGTATTTTTTATCACTGGAACAAGTGGATCTGGAAAGAGTACTTTAGTTGATGATCTAAAAAGGGATTTATCTTTTGCTGAAGTCCATGATTTTGATGAAGGGGGAGTTCCTGAAGGAGCAGATGAAAATTGGCGAAAACAGAGAACGAATGAATGGTTAGAAAAAGCAAAAGCATATCAAAGAAAAGGAAAATCAACTATTGTTTGTGGAGTTAGTGTTCCAGAGGAAGTTAAGAATTCTCCTGCTTATAATAGGTCTCTAGATGTACATTATGCTATTATTCATATTGATGAAAGTGAAATCCGAAGAAGGTTAGAATCAAGAGGATGGAAAGGGAAGCAAGTTGATGATAATGTTAATTGGGCAAAACATCTTGAG
>CAYJSK010000054.1:1858-7052 GCA_964372745.1 Candidatus Woesearchaeota archaeon | reverse complement strand
CTTCCGATCTGTTTTAAAAGCAGTTTTGATAACTAATTCCCTGTCCCAACCACTAGGGATAATATATACCTTCATAAAAAAAAGAATCTATAAGGACTTTAAATAGTTAGTCTTTTCCTCTCTGCGTTTCATCATGCCAATCATAGCCCCTTTTCCAAAGCTCTGCAGGGTATTCTTCTCCTTCAACCTTGAAGTATGCAGCAGTTTGCGGCATCACCTGAGCAACTTCACTAAGCATCTGCCTAGTCATCTGCACATAGCTTCTATTCCCGGTAACATGATTTCCACGTAACCTCCCGATATAGCCCACTTGTGTTGGACTCCAAGAGTGTAAAGCGCGACAATTTGCACCAAAAGGAACAACCTTTTCTGCAACATGAGGACTAATCTCCCTTGTTCGTTCATACATCTCTTCAGCTCTTTGCATATCTCTTTGATAATCTTCAGCAAGACCAAAAGAAGAAAATATCTCAGGAGTTTCAAATCCTAATCTTGTAGTGAGAAGTTGTACAGATCGTGATCCTCTTCGATGTCGAAACATATCCCTGTAGGCATGGTAGGGCATAGCTAATTCAAACATAAGTCCCCCATGTGCAATTGCTGGGTGAACAACATCATGTGTTCCTCTTCCTTCATGAGCTTTTTCTAAAACGTGAACGACATTCGGATCATCAATAAGGGCTGCATAAATAGCACCTAATGATTTGTCAGAATAGGGAAATAATGCAAGTGTAGCTTGGAATCTATCTGACTGTGTATCAAATAGTTTGGGATCAACAAGGTGAGCCAATTTGTACTTGTTACCTAAACTCCAAGTTTCTTTCACAACATCTCGAAGTAATTCTTCAGTACGTTGTCGCCATGGGTCCACTGCAATATGACTCTTCTCTCCTAAAAGAACAGGTGCAATTTTCTTTGCTTCAGTCCAAAGTGCATACCCTCTCTTTTGATCTTCAAGACGGGGAGAAGAAATCATATCAGTAATAATCTCTTCAAGTACTCGTGCATCCGCAGCAAACCCTAAAGAAGTTCTATTTGCTGCAGTAAGATAGGATCGTGAAGAATCAAGGACAAATTTACCTATGTCTTTTCGAACTTCAGGATCCTGTAAGCTTTTGAGGTGTGCTCCTCTTTGTTCTTGTAAAAAGGTATCATCTGCAACAAACTCTGGATCAATACGCATTTTTCGTTGAAGAGCTTTTTCTACAGCTAATACAACTTGTGCATCACTTTGAAGATATGCAACAATAGCTTTTGTTTCCCTTGTTCCAAAAACAGCATCAGTCAGTTGCTCAGTCACAGCAAGATATCTCTCATTCATAGAACGAATATATGCAATAGCCTCTTCTCCATGAGCTAATCCTAGAAGATCTTCATCTCCTAATGCAAGATCTAAAGCACTTTTATACGAAAGATAACGAGTAGATTTTACTTGAGGTTTACAAAGAGGATGTCCTGTAATTCTTTTACCAGTAATATCAGAAACATTTTCCACCCATCCAAAGAGAGGAGTCATTTCCTTAATAGAGCTATGACCGTGTGCAAGAACCCATTCTCTATTAAAGTTTCCTGTCTTCCGAGATATTTTTAATGTGCCATCAGCTTCACGAAAAATATTCATAATACTTGCCATATAGGGAAGCATTCCTCGCGTTTCTCCTGCTTTTTCTGTATCTAAAAATTGGAGAACTCTTCTTGTAAAAGGAACATGTGTACGTGAATATGCAGACATAAGTGGAGAAAGTTCTTCTCCGGCAACAAGTTCTTGAGGATATATAAACCCAGTATCACCAGAGGGATTTGTAAAAAGGTAATGAGCAATAAGATCTTCTTCAGTTTCCGAGAACTGTTTCATAGCTCTTTGTTTTTCAACCATGCATAAAAAACACTAAAAACCCTTCTTAAACATTCATATACAAAAAGAGTTATTTCTCAGGATACTCTTTTCTATATCCCCTAATCATAGTCTCAAAGGTCGTTGTAGCTCGAGTCATCATATCTTGCATTCTTGAGCGATCTTTATAGATATGATCTAGTCGTGAAAGATCGGTATAGAGAAATTGAATTTCATCAAAAACTCTTCCATCCACTTCAGGATATACTTCACAAATAGCTTTCGCTCCTCTCTTCTCAGGTCGTGGTTGTCCATCACGTACATGTAAGATTTTTGTTGCAGCACGTGCAGTCGCATCAAGAACTCCATGAAATGTTTTGATATATTTGGGATAATCATTCTCTAAAAGATATTCTCCTAAAAGAATTCCTACTCGTGCCTTTCGTAGATTAAAAGACATGGTGTGAAAGATTCCATCGCGTGTAGTCTCTCTAGTAAGGTATGGCCGAGGATCTTCTCCAAGCAGGACTTTCCCCTCAAGTGCAAAGAAAGGAGTAAAATCTGCAAGATAGGGACTAAAACGTCCATCGCCAAATAAAGTCCAGTCACTCACAGCAACTTGAAAAGGAACATGATTCTGTCTTTGTACGGACTGCAGAACAACACTTGCACCATCAAGAAATCTTTTATCCGTAACAACATCACCAGGTACAAGAAGCACTGCATCAATATCACTTCTTCCAGCTTGATATCTTCCAGAAGGATAAGATCCATAGAGCATGAGAGAAAGTCTTTTCTCTCCTAAATTATTCAGCCCATGAACAAGCTCTTCTACAAAAGCATCATAGTGCATCTTTTCTGGACGTGGAAAATCATATCCTGGGATCATAAAAACAGAAATCTGTTCACTTCTTAAAAACTTTCCTGTAATGAATTTTTAAAGGAAGATCCCTTCTTAAACATTCATATACAAAAAGAGTTATTTTTTAGGATACTTTTTGCTCTGGACCAGCTGTGCAGAAGGAAGATGCCTAAGTTGTGGCCGCAAATCAAAGACTTGCGGAGCATCGACATTGATCTGTCCTTCTTCATAAGCAAGAATAGCATCTGATAAATATCTTACTTTTCCACTTGTAGTTTCTACATATAAATAGTTAAAAGCAGGATGTTGAGAAAGATCCATCGAAGTATGTCCATCACTAGGAATGTAGACACCAATATGGTTTGCTCTTGGAAAGAGAATAAATTGGTAGTCATCAAAACCACAAAGCTTCAACATTGCAGCAAACTGTCCAGAGGTTGCTCCGCATTGGCCACCAGCAACAATGGTCACAAGTGGAGGAGAGTTTTGTTTACTATCCGAATAAGGCACTCTCTGTAATGTTTCTAAAAGTGCTTGAAGTTTTGCTATTCTCGTTTTTTTCCCTTTACAAATATCCTGGACAACAAGTTCTAATGTCGGTGTAAGAATGGTTTGTGCATTTCCTGTAACCACAGAGGATGATATATTCTTATCTAACTGTCTCAGCTCTGCATTGATTTCTTCTAAAGAAATAATATATTTGCTATAATGCCCCTTTCCAGTATACACAGCTGCAGAAACTCTATCAATATTTCGAAGAAGGTAATCAGGAATAACAAGCATGTTATCAACATTACCCGTTGCAGGGAGGATGAGATGTCCCTTTGAGTCACTAACGACAAATGTTTCCTCCTTTTTATTACTTGGAACCCACTCATAATCAGCATCTTGATACCTCCCATCTGTATAGCTTTCAAGTCTATACCTAGCATTATTGTTCTTGCCCTTATATCTAATATCTTTGACTTCTCCTGATTCAAAAACAAACTCCAAAGCTTGAGCATCAAGCATATTTTCTTTTCCTAAAAAGTTGTTATAGTTGGCAACAATCCAAGAACGAATAAGATCTTGGTCTTCTCTTTTTTCTGGATCTAATCGTGTAAGAGTCTGTACAGCATCAAGCCAGGTCACAGATTGATCATGAGTTTTGGTGATCTTATTGATTCTATTATGTGGCCTATGCCCGCTTTTGATCCCTTGAATAGCAAAAGTATAGAGGTCAGCATGATGATGATACTCCCCATCTAAACGAAGAAATGCTTCTAATCCTAGGCAATGCGCAGCATCGGGATAACAATCAAGGCGAGACTTTGTAGGAAGAAAATCATCGCTTCCAAAAAGTTTAATGTAAAACTCTTCAGGTACGTATATCTGTGATTGCAATGTATACTCCAGTGCAAGCTCGGTCTCATCTTGAGGAAGGGAACGATCAAACAGAGCTCCAATTTCTTGCCTATAGACAAAGGCAGGAATAGCTAAACCTAAAGCAATATACTTCCAAGGAGAGCTTTTTTTCTGAATTTGAAATTGTTTCCGTACCATATAAAAATCGAAAAGGTCACCATATATAAACCTTTGCTATTCTGTCTCTAGAGGGTAACAACAAGAATTATATGAATACAAAAGGGCGAATAATCTCTATGCATCACCTTGCAATTCTAGACAAAAAAAGAAAACTGCTTGAAAAAATCATTTCTGGAGAAAAATCTATAGAATCACGCTGGTACAAACTAAAAAAAACACCCTATGGAATGATTAAAGCTGGTGATACAGTCTACTTCAAAGACTCTGGAGACTCTGTAAGAGTAAAAGCCACAGTACATAAAGTATTATTCTTCTCAGACATGACCAGAGAAAAATACAAAGAAATAATAGACACATATGGGAATACGATTTGCCTTGAAAATAAAAATGTAGAATACTACCTAAAACAGAAATACAACTATATCACTTTAATTTTTCTCAAAAATGTACAAGAGATACAGCCTTTTGAAATTGATAAAACTGGCTATGGTATGATGGCAGCCTGGATAACTATTGAAGATATTCAAGAACTAAAAAAGGGAAAAGAGAGTAAAAAGAGATGTTTAGAATAAATGTCAGAAGTAAAATGGCTGTAAATTTAATTTTCAACTAGATCATCAATGCTTTCTATTTCTTCAGGCTTCACTATATGCAAAATCTTCAAGATGGTATCTAGTTTCTCTCCTCTTGGCATTGATCTACCTTGAAGGTAAATGGAAACAGTCTGTCTCGTAACTCCTAATTCCCTAGCAAGCCATGACTCGCTTTGGCCTAATTTTTCAAGCCCATTCTTAAACAAGTCAGTTAGTTCTTGATTTTTCTTTGTTCTTTGCCTGGCCTGATAAGCTTCATATTCTCCTCTAGATTCAAATGGCTTTCCTGTGTCTGGATTTGTTCTTTGCCTGGCCTGATAATCTCGATATTCTCCTCTAGATTCAAATGGCTTTCCTGTGTCTGGATTTGTTCTTTGCCTG
>CAYJSK010000054.1:0-1758 GCA_964372745.1 Candidatus Woesearchaeota archaeon | reverse complement strand
ATATTCTCCTCTAGATTCAAATGGCTTTCCTGTGTCTGGATTTGTTCTTTGCCTGACCTGATAAGCTCGATATTCTCCATGAGATTCAAATGGCTTTCCTGTATCTGGGTTTGTTCTTTGCCTGGCCTGATAAGTTTGATATTCTCCTGTAGATTCAAATGGCTTTCCTGTATCTGGGTTTGTTCTTTGTTTAAGTTTTGTCTCCCCATATACAAAAGCGTAGGAAACTCCTTTTATGCGAGCAATCTCAGATAATCCTAAGCCTTCTTCATACAATTTATTGATCGCTTCTCTTATTTCTGTTGGTATTCTTCTAAGCATAAGCATAGAAATAACGACTGTCTTTTAAACTTTCCTATTACGTACTAACTGCTTAGTAATAATATTATTGAATAAATAAGAGCCTCACCAGCTATTTTCTCCTCCAATACTAATGAACAGATAAAAACAAGCATTAATATACCTCTTTTAAATCAATGATTGCATGAAACTCATTATGGTACGCCACGGACAAACGGATGCAAATCTAAATGGTATTGTTCAAGGTCATGGAGAAAGTTCTCTTACTCTTCTGGGAAAAAAACAAGCACAAAGAATAGCTCTCCGATTAAAAGAAGAAAAGATAGACTATGTCTACTCTAGTGATTTACGAAGAGCCAAAGAAACTGCAGAAGAGATTCTCAAATTTCACCCCCTAAACAAAATCATCTATACAAAAGAACTCAGAGAAGTGCATGCAGGTGAGCATGAAGGCCACCCTATTAAAAGAGATCCCAAAATTAAAGAAGATTTTTTTAATCATTTTCACAGCTACAAAGCTCCTGGGGGAGAATCCTTTCTTGAAGCCAAAGAAAGAGTTCTTCATTTCTATAAGCAACTTCTGGAAAAACATAAAGGGATGACTATTTTGATAGTTGCACATGGAGGAGTCTTAGGCGCACTTGTTTTAGGACTTCTTAACAAAGCAATAACTTGGGAAGAGTATGACAAACATCGTCCACAGAATGCAGCGATCACTATTTTAGAAATAGAAGACACAAAGGAGCATACAGTACATCTTTTAAATTGTACAAAACATTTGCATGAAAGCCAAAGCCACAATCTTGCAGAAGAGTAAACAGAAGACCATAAGTTTTAAATAGATAGTTTTACTAAGGAATTCTATGGCTGAAACTGTCACAATACAAAAAGTATATGATGAAATTAAGTCATTAAAAGAAGAAGTCCATTTTATAAAAAAACATATGTTTGATCCAGATACGATAATGAGTTCTGAAGAAGAAAAGATATTTCAGCAATCCTTAAGAGAATATAAAGAAGGAAAAACAAAATCTTTAACACAAGTAAAAAAAGATCTTGGTTTATAACAATGTTCTCTATAGAGTTTTCTTCATATGCAGAAAAATTTCTTAAGAAAATAGAAAAGGTCATTGCAAAAAGAATTATAGAGAAGATAGAAAAACTTGGCAAAGATCCTTCCCCTAAAGAAGTAAAAAGGATAGTGAATCAAGAAGAGAAAATATTTCGAGTAAGAGTGGGGGAATATCGTATACAATATCTAGTCTTATATACTGAGAATAAAGTTCTGATTACAGACATGGATAAGAGAGCACGTGCCTATGATTAGAATTCCCAAAAAACTGGACAAATCTCCGCAGGGATTCATTGATCCAGATATTCTTTTTCTTTTAGAAATCATAAATAAGAAATACAGTACTACATCTTCTTGCTCTGGGCGTATTACCTTAATGAAAGGAG
>CAYJSK010000053.1:0-7124 GCA_964372745.1 Candidatus Woesearchaeota archaeon | reverse complement strand
GCAATGCCTGGTCCAGCATGGTTCTATCCAGTCATACAAAAAACATTTTATCTTGATGCAAGTGTGTATAGAGCAGGAGAATGGCTTGTAAACGTGGGTATAGGCTCTTTAAACCTAGAAGAGTATAATGCACTTATTCAAACGGTTGGTCCCCAAAGATATATTGGAGAACATTCTGTACTTTTCTTAGCACTTTTTTGCATTCTTCTGATAGTAAAATACAAAAAGTACATTTTTAAGAAATGAAAAGCTTAGGCCATATTTTTTTCCACTGCTTTTCTTTCATTCTTTGTGTATACCTTTGAAGCACTTCTTTCTGGCGTGAACATGGAGATACTTTCATTGCAAAGAGACTTTCTAATCCATGGGGAGCAGTAAGAGTAAGGGAGTCATCTTTCTCTAAACGTACACCAATGCACGTAGGAATTTCCACAAACTGTGCTATCGCTTCACTTGCATTTCTAGCCTTCTTCTTATAAGAATAATATTCATGAGTAAATGCTTGATTCACAATCTCAAAAGTATACTGAGGATATTTCTTTTTAAGTTTCTTCTCAAGAACTGTAGTATCCCATTTTTTTTCTAGAGAAAAATACACCACATCAATATCATTCAAAGGTGTTCGTTTTGTATATCCATGAAGAACATCCCAAACAGTATTCCTAATAACTCCAGCAGCAAGATACCAATCTGGAAGACCTAGTTCACGTACAGAGTAAAGAATATCCATCAACCATTTCTCTTTTAAAATAATCTTTTTCAATTCCTGAGAATAGTTTTTTGTAGCCATATTAAGAAGTCCATTTCTTCAATAACTCCATAATCTTTTGCCCATCAACTTTTCCACGATACTTCTTCATCGCTTCACCCATGAGTGCATTGAATGGAGCACCTTTATTCAAAGTAATAAGTTCTTTAAGTTCCTTCTCTAGTGTTTTCTCATCCACTGCTTTATACTTATGAATATCAATTGTTTTTCCTTGCAATATTTCAACAAGGATATCTAAGATTGCTTCTTTGGAAATCAAACCCTGTGAATAGTATCCTAAGACTCCCCTATACTGTGCATCAGTGAGAGTACTTGAATCCAAATTGTACCTCTTTTGAATTTCTTTAGGAAGATTAAGTAACACATGTGCGAGAAACTTTGCTTCTATTTGGGGGAATTCTTTCACATAAAGAGGAAAATCAATATCATCAGCAAGAAGCATTCGTGCAAACTCTGCAGAAATCTTATACTCTTTTTCATAACGCAAAGTTTTCTTATCTAAAAGTTCAGGAAGTTCTATAAGGGAAAGTAATTCTTTAGTAACTGAAATAACAGGAATGTCTGTCTCTGGATACATACGTGCTGCTCCAGGCATAGGACGTAAAAATGTTGAAGTTCCATCAGGATTTGCTTTTCGTACATGTGCTAACCCATTTTTTGCTTCTTGTATTTGCCTTTTAATCTCGGTATCAATAACTCTGGGCATATAACGCAACTCTTGAAAACCCTTTATTTCCACTCGAGGATGACCAGCAATAGACACATTCACATCTTGTCGTATTGTCCCCAAACCTCTTTTAACCTTTCCCGTACTTCGGAGAACCATGCCTAAAAGAGAAGCAACTTCTTTTGCATGTTCAGGATCTTTAATAGAGGCATCAGTTGCAATCTCTACTAAAGCAACACCTAAGCGATCTAAACGATAGCTAACGATATGTTCATGTGCTTGAAGTTTTTTCGCAGCTTCTTCCTCTAAACAAATCGTAGGAATAGTAACTCTTCCTTGTGAGGTGTCAATATATCCATTCATTCCTATAAGTGCAGTTCGTTGAAAGCCAGAAACATTACTCCCATCAACTACTGTTTTTCGCATAAAATGAATTTCATCAAAAATCTTTGCATGCAGAAGGAGAGCAACTTCAAGAGCAACCTTAAGTGCATGCATATTCACTGGGTGTGGCGGTTCATCATCAAACTCAACAAGACAAGAAGAACTAGAACATGCCTGATATTGGAATGTTTTCCCTTTCTGCATTTCATATGCTGCTGCTTGATCAATAATTCCTGTTTCTCCTGCAGCTGCACGAAGCCTTCGTTCAAAAAAAATATCCGGCTGATGTTCATCATTCACAAAAGATGGACAAGAACAAAAAAGTTTATGGGATTCTATCTGTTGGTGAATTTCTAAACCGGCTTTAAATCCAAATCCTTTGTAATCAAAACTTTTTTCGCTCATAGGACAAAAAGAGTCTTTTAGTCTTTAAATATTTTTACATCAACCATTTTTTACTATGCATCTCTTTTCCTAGTGAAACAAGCACATTTTCTCGATATTTAAGTGCAGAAGTATATTTCTGTGTAAGAGCCATATATTCTTTCTTCAAAACATCTAAAGAAACTTTTTCCTTTCCTTTCAAATACTGAAAAACAGAAGGATTACGAAGAGCAGCTCTCCCAATCATCACTTCTTTTATACCTAATTTCTTAAAATAATCAATATCTTTTCTCTCAGCAATATCTCCATTAGGAATAATATGCTTTCCAGTATGAAGGCATTCTTCAAAAACAGACCAATCAGCAGCTTCAGAAGAGTTCTGTCGCGCATGCCGTGCATGAATAATAAAAGCATCTGCATCTACTTCCTTCAAAAGTTGGAGGTACACTTTTTTTTCTTTCTCATAGCTATTGAGACCCAAACGAATTTTTACAGAAACAGGATACTCTAATGTTTTCAATATTTTAACAAGTTCTGCAACTCTCTTTGTTCTCTTCACTAATGCAGCTCCACCTCCTTGCACAATCACCTCTGGACTTGGACAACCTAAGTTAAGATTAAAACACACAGGATCAATAGCATAAGAAGGAAAATGTTTCACAAATTGTTTGAGCAATTCTGGTTTTACTGCGAGCAGTTGTATGCCTGTTGGCGTATCATTCTTTAAATCCAATAATGCCAAGCTTGATTTATTATTCTTCACAAGAGAATCAACACGAATCATTTCTGTAAAAGTCAGATCTGCTCCATGTCGATAACAAAGTGTACGAAAAGCACAATCACTCACTCCTTCTAATGGTGCAAGCCAGAGTTTCATAGAAAGATTTTAGTTCTTCCTCTTAATTAATCTTACTTGAGTAGTTCTGCTCCAAGTAGCTGTGCACTTTGTGTAAAAGAAGTATATTGTTCAAGAGAAATGACATCTACATAATGCATACTTAAGCGAAGAACATGTTGTACTTCTTCTAAGGCTGGCTCTTTTTTTCCAAATTGATAATGCACCCTTCCTAATTCAAGGTGTGAACGTAAGAGTCTACCTACTGATTTTTCTGTTGGAGCAAGCTGAACAAACTCACTATTGAAACGAAGAGCATATGAAAAATTCTCTACAGATTTATCTTCATCTTCTCCTGGGTTTGCATAAAGTCTTCCTAAATGAAAATATGCTGCAGCACGATAGGAGCAAAATTTTTCTCGTTCAAGGAAATTTTTTTCTGTGAGATCAAGTACTTGTTCAAGAAGTTGTGATGCTTTGGCATAAGCTTCATTTACTAAAAGAATATCTACACGCAAAAAAATGTCATCTAGTTTTTCTTCTGTGTTTTGTTGAACTTTTGTTTTTGGTAAATGCATTCTCCCCTTAGGTTCTTGTTCTAAAGAAAACTCTTGCCAGAGAGGAGCAGAAGAGTTCTGTGTAGGTAAAAATGCTTCAATATACCCTAAAGACATTCTTTGCAAAACATATCGATCATCAATAGCAGAAACACTCAACCCAGTCATAAGAGAAAATATTCTTTTAATTCATTTTAAAGATATGTATAAAGAAAGGTGAGAAATATTTCAACCAGTAATTTATAAACCGTTTTCTTACCAGATGCTAGATGTTTCACAAAAACATTGCAGGATGTATCATTCTTGAAGATAACAAAGTACTTCTCATCAAGAAAAAGAACAACAACTGGTTTGAACTTCCAGGAGGAACAATAGAAGTACACGAAAGTCCTGAACAAACTGCAATCAGAGAAATGGAGGAAGAGATTTGTTGTTCAGTAGAAATTCTCTCTTTATACCAAGAAAAAGAATTTGAGCACAAGGGAAGACTGTATCATGGCACCTGGTTCTTTGCAAAAATCTCAAAAGAACAAACTCCCATCATTGGTGAACCTGAAGAGTATAGTGAACTGGAGTTTATATCCTTAGAAAACTTGTCTGAAATTCCTCTCTCTCCAGCAGTGCAAGACATCCTTCTGAGCATACAAATTCCAAGTCGATAGCTTTATATAGTTTCTTCAGCGCAAAAAAACTATGGCAAAGGGCTTCCTCCCGACCACATGGAACGAAGGAACAGAATATTACAAAAACTTTTCTGGCTTCGATATCATCTTCATAAGTGGTGATCCCTACTACGATCATCCTCTCAATGGAGTTTCTATACTTGCACGACTCCTAGATAAAAAAGGATATAGAGTTGCAATTATTGCACAGCCTTTAAAGGATGAAGACTATAAAATATGTGGAAAAGCGCGTTTCTTCTTTTGCATTTCTTCTGGTCTCTTAGATTCTATGCTTGCAAATTACACACCAATGCTCCACAAACGAGAGAATGTGCTTGTTCCTGAACGAGCGCTCATGGTCTATACACAGAAAGTGAAACACACATACAAAGGCTGCATGACTGTACTTGGAGGTGTAGAAGCAACACTGCGAAGATTTACTCATTTTGATTATAGGAGCAACGAATTACGACGAGGAATTCTTAATGATCCAAAAGCAGACCTACTTCTCTTTGGGAATGGTGATAGGTCTATTCTCACACTTCTAGAAAGAATGAAGAAAGCAGAAAGAAAAGAAAAAGGAACAGATTTTGAAAAAATACGAGACAGTTTAGATCTCAAAACCATTGATGGACTTGCGTTTAGGATTAAAAAAGAAGAAATAGATACAAAGATAAGAAAACTTCCCTCCTATGAAGACTGTATTTCAGAGAGAATAAAGTTAAACCTTCTCACAAGAATGCATTACCTTCTTCCAGAAAATGCTTTTATCGAACCCTGTGGTCTAGGTTTTATTCAACACAACCGAGCTTCTCATACTTTACAAGAAAAAGAATTGGATCTTGTGTATGAACTTCCCTTTACAAGACAACTTCATCCAAAAACAAAAAACTTAGAATTTCAACAAGGAATGGTGGGAAAATTAGATAGTTCTGTGGTCATTGGTCGTGGTTGTTGGGGCTCTTGTAATTTTTGTGTCATTCCACTCGTCCAAGGAAAAGAAGTGGCAAAAAGGTCTAAAGAAAGTATTCTCAAAGAAATAGAAAAGCTTTATGCACAGGGAAAATCAACAATTAATGATCTAACTCTAGCAACGTTAAACATGTATGGATCCTATTGTGCACTCTATGATAATCCTGAACAAATCTACTCTCCAGTTATCGAAAAAGAAATCACTGTCTATAATAAAACAAAATATTGTAATCAACAGTGTGTAGGTTGCCAATATAGAAAAATTTCAAATGAGCTTGTTCCTATACTGGAAGGTGTAGAAAAGCTACAACAAAAATACAAAGGGAAAAAACTAGAATTACGCTCTGCCATTCGTCATGATATTATTCTGGATCAGAAAGATATGTTCAGAAAAATGATGAAATTTATCACGCGCTTAAAAATTGCACCAGAACATATGTCTCAGGAAGCATTGAACCAAATGAACAAATCAAACCCAGAAGCATTCAAAGAATTTCTTGCATTTTACAAACAAGTGAACAAAGAACAAAAGTCAAACAAACACCTCGTGCCATATTTTATTGCAGCACACCCTGGAAGTACAAAGAAGGACATGGAAAACTTGAAACGTTTTTGTAATGAGGAGAATATTTATGTCAATCTCACCCAAGTTTTTACACCCACTCCTGGAACTATATCCACTGCAATGTATTACACAGAAGAAAATCCATTAACAAGAAAGAAAGTCTATGTACCAAGAACCTTTCGAGAGAAAAAAGATCAGAAGAATATTCTTTTGAATGATGAGTACCAAGATTTTTCTGATGAGAGTGGATAATTATCTTATAAGGTCTAATACAGTTGCATAACGCAGATGGCTATCCCAATACTCACAAAGACTCTCATACGTTAGACCTAAATCTCTCACCTTCTCATCGGTAATGACATAAGGACGACTTGTAGCTAATATTTCTTCAGAAGGCAAAAGCATGGCTACGACTTTCAAAGCAAGACCAGAACTACACTTTGTTAAGTCTCCAATTGCTTGATATGCAGAATTAGTAAGCTGAATAAAATCTCCTTTTTGAAAGCCTAATAGTTTTGTAGCAAAATTTAATCTTGCTTCAATAACAGCTTTCATATGTTCAAGAGAAGGATCTAAGGTGAGAACTTCTACTTTCACTCTTTGATCCTTTACTACTCTATCTTCTAGACTCATACCTTTTGTGGAAAAGTAGAGATTTATAAGACTTTTCATTCAAAAAGTTTAAATCTTGAGAGGATTTTATTCTTTTTATGGTGAAAGATAAGACCTCTATTTTTAAAAAGAAAAATGCAGAAGAGGCATGGAATAGAATTCTAAATAGAAAACCCTCCTTAACAGATGAAGAAGCAAAAGATGTAATAAAAATCACAAAAGAGATAAGAAAAGAAAGAGGATTTCGTATCTAAAAAAATAACCTCTGATAGTTTGCAAAAATAGAATGTTCTACTTCCTTTGCATCCATTCCTTTAATCTCAGCAATCTTTTTTACAGATATTTGCACATATGCGGGTTCATTTCGTTCACCTTTCTTTGGAGAGAGAAAAGGAGCATCCGTCTCAGTAAGCAATTTAGTAATTGAAACTTTCTTCACAAGATCTTGAAACTGTTGAGAATGATTCACTATAGGAGGAACAGAAAAAGTATATCCTAATTTCTCCCCTCGTTCAATAAGGTTCACTTTTCCAGAAAAACAATGAAGAATTACTTTCTTAGCTTTCATGTCTTCAAGTACATCAAGAACTTCTTTCTCTGCTTTTCGGGAGTGAATAATCATAGGAATATCTTTTTTTAACGCTAGGCTAATCAGTTTTTGGAAAGAAAGAATTTGCTTCTCATGATAATCATAGGTAAAATCTAAGCCTATTTCTC
>CAYJSK010000052.1:0-7191 GCA_964372745.1 Candidatus Woesearchaeota archaeon | reverse complement strand
TAGTTCTAATGATAGAACTTAGAACAAAGAGTATAGAGGCCTTGCTTTTCTTTTACTAGGGAAGAAAGAAGAATCTATAGGGCTTGTGAATAGAACTGAACTCTTTCCTGATAGGAAAGAAGGATATATAGCATATCATCTGAGGTATTAATGGAGGCACAAAATGACATACGAAGCAAAAAACTATGAAGATCTTTTAGGGATGGGGGGTATGAGTGATACACTCTTCAAAAATCATTTTACCTTGTATCAAGGCTATGTGACGAACACCAATAAACTCATGGACACAATGATGAGTATGGTCAAAGAAGGAAAGGTTGCAAGTCCAGAATTTGCAGAACTCAAAAGAAGATTTGGCTGGGAATTTAATGGCATGCGTTTGCATGAGTTGTATTTTGGAAATATGAAAAAAGCTGGCCACACCCTTTCTGAAGGAGAGTTAAAAAAATGCTTAACACATTTATTTGGAAGCTATGAAGATTGGGAAAAAGCGTTCAAAGCTGTAGGGACCATGAGAGGTATTGGATGGGTTGTTCTTGCCTATGATCCTGAAGGAAAACGATTGTTTAACCTCTGGATAAATGAACATGATGTCGGCCATTTAGCTGGTACAGTTCCTTTGCTGATTATGGATGTCTTCGAGCATGCCTACATGGTGGATTATGGACTGAAAAAAGCAGACTATATCGAGACCTTTTTCAAAAATATTGATTGGGTTGTTGTTGAAAAACGATTTCATTGTTAATCTTTTTCTTTCTTCTTTTTTACCCAGCAGTATTTAAGCAAGCACGTCCTTATAATAAGATACATTGCATAGCAACTCCTTAAGAAATAGTGTTTTTCTTAGTGCTTTCTTGTATGGGTCTTATGCACATGCTCAAGAATGGAATCTTGGATTAGGCATAGGAAATAGAGCTATTGATGAAGTGGAAGAGGGTATTCAAAATTATATCCAGAAAAGGGATTATACGAAAGATGTTTCTGGCCTTGAAGAAACCATACATATAGATGGAACAAAAATTCCTTATATTTTCTTAGACCTCAGTTATGTGCCTCAAAAGCCACTTATGCCTCCAGGGACAATGGAACATCAGTTGCAATTTGATTGGATGTCTTCTTTCTTTACGGAAGAAAAAGATGAAGAGACCATATCACTCAATTATCAAGGTCAGGATTTTGGTGATGCAGAAGGAGAATGGAGATACAAAATTAATTGGTATGCAAGTCTTATGTATGGACCAGAGTATACTCCCATAGAATCAAGAAAGGGAAATACACGTATCTCTGGAAGTTTTGCTTTACGAGGAGGAGTTTCCTATATTGATGCTAATGTGTTTCTCGGTCTTTCCCTCAAAGAAAATGTTTTTTATACAGCCATGGATCCAAAAATTGTGGAGCAAGAGTTTGGTATTGCAGAGCAAACAACTCTTACTGCACATGTGTATGGTTGGGGGTATTTTTTTCATCCAGAATTTACTCCTTCTATACGAATAGGGAGAATCGAGTTGCAAGGACATTTTGGATATCGAGCAGAAATGATTCATGTTACTGTAGAAGAAAAACTAGAAAGTGTTGATGTAGAAAAAGAAAAAGCTAAAGGAAGAATCAATCTTTCTGGAGAAACAGTAGGAATAGAAGTCAAATATCACTTTTAGAGGAACAAAGACTCTTCTTCAAATAAGGGAATCATGCCTGATCTAAACTCTTGATCAAGATTATATCCCTTATCAGCTATGAAAGCTGTTGTTCTTAACAAAAATAAATCATCCAGATCTAAGCCATAGGCTAAAAACCATGGACGAGCTATCTTTTCTAAAGCACCCATATCAATATTTACTCGTACGAGAAGATTATATTCTGGACTCTCTTTATCAATTGCTCCATCTCTCTTTCGTACATAGGTTATTTTATATAAATCCATACTCAGAATGAAAAATAAGGTCTATATATACTTTCGGATGAAGAAAAGTTCAACTACTCTTGAAGACTCCATGGAAAAATAGGTAGAGGAGAAGGATGTGTATGTAATTCTTCCTCAGAAAGAGGATAATAGTTGTTTCCATCAAGAGGATCAGGATAGTCTATGACTTTTTTTTCCTTTGCTTCTGGACTTGGAGAGAAAAAGGCAAAAGCAGCTTGTGCATTTCTCTTTTCATTCTCTTCTCTATCTGGAGAATCAATCATCTCTTGAAGCCTTTGTAGTCTTTCTTCTACTGGTGTTTGTAAAGCAAAAACTGCAATCTCTGCTGCAAGCATAAGCTCAATATCCTTTGGAGGATTTCTAGTAGAAACAGCAAGGGCATAAGAAAGAAGTATTGGCTCTGGAATATTTGCTTCGAGAAGTGAAGAACTGAGAATTGTTTCTGGGGGATAGACTTGTGCAAATGCTCCTGTAAATTCCTTTTTGGACAGATACTCTGCACTTTTCAGACGCTTTTCAATATAATCTAAACGTGCATCATACTCTGTAATCCTAGAACAAGAGAGATTGGTCATATCTTCTTTACAGATTCTCAGTTTTGATTTTTTTTGTCTAACAAGTGTATCTCTTTCTCTCTGCGTAGCATGTGTTTCTTTTTCAAGAAGAGTTTTTCCTTGATCCTTTGTATGTTGCAGCTCATGTGCGACAATAGAGGGAAATAAGGAAGAGTAAATGTCAGAACCATTTTTCACAAAGATCATTTCAGAGCCATAGGTCATCCCGAGAATATTTTGCAAGGGCTTTTGAAAAGCACAGTTCAAAAGTGAGGGAGTAAAAATAAAATATATCTCAGGACTTATCTCTTCCTTTTCAGATAGATCTTTTCTTAGAGGATAAAAATAAGGGGAAGTACTTTGGAGAACAAAAGGAAAAGAAGAATGAGAAACATAATCTTCTAAAGTGAATTCTCTCTCTTCATCAAGTATATATACATGATCATGCAGGCCTAAGAAGAGTTCTGACTGAGCATCCCTTTTCATTCTTTTCACAACTTCTTGACTTGCTCCAATGAAATCTGAACAATTTTGCGTTGAAGAAACTATATTTAAAAGTCCAGCTGTGCTATAGGAAGGAATAGCTCTGGGTGAAGCAGGAGATTGAGGAATAATAATCTCTTGTATTTGTTCTGGCATGCTTACATCAGCATGAATAGACTTTGTTTCATATATAGAATTTGAAAGAAGAGGAACAACTAGTAGCAAGGGATACACTTGAAGACGCATTCTTAAAAAAGAAGTGATGTATTTATCCTATTTAAATATTAGTAAAGCGAAACATTTAGTTTTCTACACGTGTTTCCATAAGAAGTTCTTCTTTCCAAGCTTGTTGTACTGCTTCTGCAACTCGTAAAGCAACATCTTTATTTAGAGGATTTGGAATAATTTCCCCAGGAGTTGGATGGTCAAGTATAGATGCAATTGCTTCTGCTGCAGCAATTTTCATTTTTTCTGTAATTCTTGTTGCTCGAATATCTAATGCTCCACGAAAGATCCCTGGAAACGCAAGCACATTATTTACTTGATTGGGAAAATCGCTTCTTCCTGTTGCGACAATAAATGCACCAGCATCTTTTGCATCTTTAGGGAGAATTTCTGGATCAGGGTTTGCCATTGCAAAGATAATAGGATTCTTTGCCATTGATTCTACCATCTCTTTTGTGACAAGATCTTTTTTTGATACCCCGATAAAGACATCTGCTCCTCTTAAAGCATCTTCTAATGTACCTTTCTTTCGCGCAAGATTTGTTTTCTGAGAGAGTTCTTGTTTTTCAGGAGATGAAGAAAAATCTTCTCTGCCAAAATAAATCATCCCCTTACTATCACAGAGCGTAAAATGTAATCCTTTTGCTCCATAGGAAAGAAGAAGCTTTGTAATTGCAATGCCTGCAGCACCTGCACCATTCACTACGATTTTAACTTCAGAGAAATCTTTCTTTTTTATTTTGAGAGCATTGATCATTCCTGCAAGAACTACTACTGCAGTCCCATGTTGATCATCATGCATGACTGGAATACCTAAATCCTGTAGAGCTTCTTCAATAATAAAACATTCTGGTGCTTTAATATCTTCAAGATTAATGCCTCCAAAGGTAGGTGAAATATTCTTAATCGTTGCAATAGTCAAACGTACATCTTGAGATGCAAGGCAAATAGGAAATGCATCAATACCTGCAAACTCTTTGAAGAGAATTACTTTTCCTTCCATGACAGGAAGACCTGCAGCAGAGCCAATGTTTCCTAAACCCAGAACGGAACTTCCATCGGTAATTACTGCAACGGTATTTCCTTTTATCGTATGTGTGTAGAGTTTTTCTTTATCTTCTACTATTGCTTCACAAACTCCAGCAACACCAGGAGTGTATGCCAAGGAAAGGTCTTTTCTGTCTATGAGAGGAACTTTTGATCGTACTTCCAGTTTCCCTTTATGTTGTTTGTGTAATGACACTGATTCTTTTTTGTAATCCATGGAAGCTTTTTCAGAAAGAAGGATTTATAAGTTTTGTGTGAGTGTAGAAAGAATATGATTGTTGCTCAGGCTTCAGACAAATGGTATGTTTTTCTTCTGTTTGGAGGAATTATTTTAGGAACAGTAATTTATATTATTCTTTTAGTGGTAAAGTAAAAAAAGAAAAAATCTAAAAAATAGCTTTAACTAATTTCTCAAAAAATAATAACTCAACAAACGCACACCGGTTCCCGTTGCTCCCTTTTGTAAATAGTCTTTCCCTTCAAGAAGGAATGCAGGTCCTGCAATGTCAATGTGCGCCCATTTCTTTTGTGTGACAAAGTTTTGTAAAAATACAGCTGCAGTAATTGTACCAGCACCATAACCATTCACTGCAGTATTTTTGAGATCAGAAATAGTTCCTTTCATCGAATCTTTATACTCTTCTAACAATGGCAAGGGCCAGACTCTATCATAACTTACTTCTCCTGCTTTTTGCAATGTATCCTGTAATTCTTTCTCTGTAGAAATTATTCCAGAAATACTTGAACCAAGAGCAACCACACAAGCACCTGTCAATGTTGCAAGATCAATGATGACATCTGGTTTATATTTTTCTTCTACATATGCCAAAGCATCTGCAAGAATCAGTCTTCCTTCTGCATCTGTATTTGTCACTTCAATACTTTTTTTATTATATGCAATCAAAATATCTCCTGGTTTGTAGGCACTGCCACTGATTGCATTCTCACAGACAGGAGCCACGCCAATAATCTTTTTCTTTATCCCTAATGCTGCTGCTGCCTTAATGGTTGCAAGCACTGCTGCTGCACCACCCATGTCACATTTCATCGTCTCCATAGAGCCTGTGGGTTTGAGATTATAGCCCCCAGTATCGAAAGTAATTCCTTTTCCCACTATTGCTGTGACTGGACCATCTTCAGCGCCGTGATATTCAAGAATTAATAATTTAGGAGCGTGTTCGCTGCCACGAGAAACTCCAAGTATTGCTCCAAAACCTTTCTCTTCTAAATCTTTTTTATCAAGAACACGAAGTTTGACATTTTTATTCTCTGCAATCTCTTCTGCAACTTTTTCCATATATGCAGGGGTCATGATCATTGGAGGCTCATTGACCAAATCTTTTGCAAAGTTTGTACATTCTGCAATAATTTTTCCTTCTTCAAAACTTTGTAGAAATGCTTCTTTCTCTTTCATCCAACTTAGTGTTACCTGTTGTATTTCTTTTTCAGTATTTTCTGGACTTACACTCAAATATTTTTTGAAGACATAGTTAGAGAGATAGAGACCTTCAGCACTTGTTCTCCCTAATTCCTCTGTAGAAAAACGACCTGTATTCTCAATCATAGAAAGGATGTTTGTGGAAAAAGATTCAAATTTGTAGAGTTTTGTGTACATCACTGCTTTGCTCATGAGCCTTCGTATACGCTCTAAAGTCATTTCTTCTTTCTTTCCCAAAGCGAGAACAAGAACTCTTCTATAGCCAAGACCAACAAATTTTGTAGGGTATAATTCACCATAGATTTTTTTAAAGACCCCCAGAATCAATGCTTCCTGTAGTTCTTTTGCAAAGATCGTATTCAAGAATTCATAGGCATTTTCTTCATCTTCCTCAAAAATTCCAAGGACAAGAAGATCCTTACTTGTATCAATAATATCAACCGTTTGTACCTGCATCTTAGCTATACCTCTCAAAGTGTATATGCTCTGGACTAACCCCTCGCTTTAATAAATATTCTTGTGTTTCTAACACCATTTCCTTCAATCCACATATATAAAAATCCTTGTTCTGCAAGTCTTCTCCCAAGTGTTTTTGTACTCTCCCTGAGTAACCTTCCCATTCTCCTTGACTCAAGGTTGGCCAATAGAGGAAAGAGGGATATACTTTCTCCATCTCTTGAAAGTCTTCATGATAGAAAAGGTCTTCTTTTTTTCGTACACCAAAGATTAATCTAAATTTCTTTTCTGATTTTGGAAGATATTCTTTGAGCATACAATAAAAAGGAGCAACACCTGTACCTGTGCCAATGAACCATGCTTCTGGCGCTTTATCTTTAAAGGTAAATTGTCCGAAAGGGCCTCGTATCGTTAGAGTTTCTCCCACTTCAATACTTTTAAATGCTTCAGAAGCAAAGCCTCCATCAATAATTTTTATGCAAAGGTCTAATTTCCCTTTTTGTGTGGGTGGGCTGAGTACAGAATAGGATTTGAATTTGTAGATGTCTGCATTCTTCATACGCAACATCACAAATTGTCCTGCTTGAAAGTCGAATGTTTCTGGTATAGAAAAGGAAAGCTCGATCACGTCTCTTGTTAGATATTTTTTTGCAATTATTTTTGTTTCAAATTCTTGGATTGCCATAGAAGTGTTTCAAAACTACATCTTTTTAAAGTTTGCTTAGTTGATTGAATAAGGTTACAAAAAGACATCTTTATATACACCTTCTTTCTTTCCAAAACTATGCAAAGAAGGACTTTTCTTTCAGGAATACTTGCTTTCAGCGTTATTCCCAGAGCCCATGCTGCTTCATTTGTGTTTCCAGATATTTTAGTTGATACAGAGGGAGGAAAAGAGGAAAGGTTATCTACAGTTCTCCAAGCTTATTACTCAAAACCAGTACTCGTCCATGCATGGGCTTCGTATTGTCCTCCTTGTATAGCCGAGATGCCGCTAATACAAGAATTAGAAAAATCAAATACTACTCTACGACTTTATCTTAAACCCCCATCTACAAAAGAAGATA
>CAYJSK010000051.1:0-7225 GCA_964372745.1 Candidatus Woesearchaeota archaeon | reverse complement strand
TAGACTGGCATATTTTAATCGAATTTCTACTGAGGCTTAATTTCCGCGCAAAGCCAAATTTTTGTAAATCTTTATAAACTTCTTTCTTCCTATTTTGTTTATGTCTAAAAATAAGTTTATTGCCTATGAAAATGTTTTTGATGAAAGTACCTTACGGGGAATATTTACTCTTTCTGGACAAGGATATTTTGATGGTATTGAAGGGCCTATTTCTATAGGAAAAGAAAGTAATGTTTTTTCTGTAAAGTTTGGGAATGAGAAAAGGGTAGTGAAGATTTATCGAACTTCTGCGAACTTTAAGAAAATGTATGAATATATGAAGCCTGATCCTAGGTTCTCTGGAATGAAAGGAACAAAACTTTCTATCATTTATACTTGGGCGAAAAAAGAGTATAGAAATCTATTGCGTGCAAGAGAAAAAAAAGTGCATGTTCCTACACCCTATGCAGTACATAAAAATATTTTGGTTATGGAATATTTTGATGCGCCTTTGCTAGTGCATAAAGCTCCAAAGAAGCCAAAAGAGTTCTACGAAAGACTTATAAGTGAGCTTCAGAAGCTTTTTCAGGCAGGACTGGTGCATGCTGATATATCTGAATATAACATCCTTAATGATAAGGAAAAGCCTGTATTGATTGATTTTTCGCATGCTTTAGATTTGAAGTATCCACATGTGCAACGATTGCTGCAAAGAGATATGCATAATTTGGTGGTGTACTTTCATAAATTGGGATTGGAACTTGATGAAGAAAAGGAATTTATGAGAATATGGATAGTCAAGAATTAAAAATACCTGTAGATAGAGTTGCTGTTCTTATAGGGAAGAATGGGGAAACAAAGAAAAAGTTAGAGAAGAAAATGCGTGTGGAGTTGGAGATACATTCTGAAGAAGGTGATGTTGTTGTTTCTGGTGAAGATAGTGTTGCTGTGTATGAAAGTTTGAATATTATCAAAGCTATTGCACGTGGGTTTAATCCTGAAATTGCTGAGTTGCTTTGTGATGAAGAATATTCTTTTGAGCTTGTTTCTATTTCTGATTTTAGTGGGAGTTCACAGAAGAAACTTTTACGGTTACGAGGAAGAGTTATTGGGCAGGAAGGTAAATCTCGAAAAATGATTGAGTCTCTTACTGAGTGTTATATTTCTGTGTATGGAAAGACTATTGGGATTATTGGAAAGATTGAAGCTGTTGCTATGGCTAGGCAGGCTGTAGAAATGTTGCTTGAAGGTGCTCCTCATGGGAATGTGTACAAATGGTTAGAAGATAAACGAAGAGAAACAATTCGAAGGAAATTTGCTGATAGAACGTTTATGTAGTAACAGTAGTTTTAAATAGTTTATTCCTTTTTTTTTACAAATGGGTGTTTTTGAAACTATTATTGGTCTTTTGGGTGTTTTTATGCTTTTCTTTGTTGTATTGTCTTTGGCTGTGTATATTTATACTTCTCTAGCATTGATGGCTATTGCAAAAAGAACAAATACGGCTCATTCTTGGATGGCATGGATTCCTTTTCTCAATATTTACCTATTAACACAAATTGCTGGAATACCTGGAATTACTACTCTTGTTTTTGTTTTTTTGTTTATTGCACCAAGTTTTGCACTCCCTCTTTTTGGTGCTGGTTTAGGTATGTTTATTGCTCTTGTTCTCACTTTAGCTTCTTTAATTGGATGGATATATCTTTTTTGGAAGATTGCTGAAGAATGTAAGAGGCCAGGGTGGTGGGGAATTATTTTGGTTCTGGTACCTTTTGTAAATTTGATTCTCTTAGGAATTTTAGCTTGGGGTAAGGATTAATTCTCTTTCCTCAATAAGATTTATAAAAGAGTATATTTTGTAGAGGAGTATGGTTCTTGCTGAGGTGAAGGATAAAAAAGAATATCGTGGGCTCAGTGATGCCTTTGTTTCGCGGGTTGTTACACCTTATACTTTCCAATATAATGTGCTTATAGAAAAAGAAAAGAAGAAATTGATTAAAGATGCACGTGCAAGATTACGAGAGTTATATGGAGCATTTCTTGTGCCTGGTTTTGAAAGAAGAAAAAAATATCTTGCTTCCATGATAAAGTGGAATGATATGGAAAAATGTGAACGAATTCTTTCTTTGCATGTTTCGAGTAAAGAGAGATTGCCTTTTTATCCTAAATTGTATCAAAAATTGCAAAGTAAAATTCATTATAAGACTATTCTAGATTTAGGATGTGGGATGAATGTTTTCTCAAGACCATGGATGGGGCATGTACAGTATTATGGGATTGATGTGAATAAAGATGATACAGATTTTTGTAATGCTTATTTGGAAAAGTATCAGTTAGCTGGTGGTGTGCGTTGGGGTGATCTTTTGAGTTTTGATACTTTTGTAAAAACAGATGTGTGTTTTATGTTTAAAATTCTTGAAGGGATGGAAGCATTAGAGCGTGGAAGTACTGAAAAACTATTGAGTAAAATAACAAGTCCATACATTGTTGCAAGTTTTGCTACGAGAAGTTTAGGTGGGGGAAAAGTTATTTCTGCACGACGATTAAAGTGGTTTGAGCAGCTTGTGCCTGTGCATGAGAAGTTTACTTTAGGGACGGAAGTGTATTATATTATTAAGAGGTAAGATTTAAATAGAATGCTTTCCTCTTTTGATCTATGAATAAAAAAATCCTTGTTGCTATGTTCTTGATTCTTTTTTTAGTGGGATGTTCCGTGCAACAAAAAGCAGATAAGAAGTCTATTAAAGAAAAAAATAATTTTGATAGTGGTGATAATTCTCTCGGTGAAGAAGAAAATAGCTCTGATGGTACTGATAACTTCTCTGAGCTTGGTTATTCTGTTCCGGTCTTTATTGTCATACATCTTGAATCTGGAAATGATCCTCAGACTACTCTTTACCAAAAAAAATATTGGTCTGCACTTGTAGATCTTGTTGCTTTAGCAGATACTTATGATGTTTCTTTGACTTTAGAGTTTAATCCACAATGGGCTACATATATTCTAGAGGATTCTGAAAAGTTGACTCTTGTTCGTTCTTGGGAAGCCAAAGGACATGAGATTGGGGTACATCATCATGGTCCACATCATGGATCTTGGAATGGATATACTAATGAAGTGGAGTATATAGATAATCCTCAATATATTGGGGCTATTGATGATATGATGGAGTTGTTGAATCAACTTCCGATCTCTGGAAAAATAGTTACTGGTGGTATTAGTACTGATGAAGATAAGGATTTTGATTGGCCCGATGGGATTTTGTACAATATTGATGGTGGAATGAATGGTGTTGATGATTTGTTGAGTAGTCCGACACAAGATACATTTGCTGGGAATGAAGTTATTTCTCTTACTCATGCACAGTATGCTACTGATGGGAAAATTGCTGTTTCTCTACAAGATATAGATAAAGCCCTGGGTAGAGCTGATGATGGAGAAGTACTGGGGATTATTTTTCATGAAAAGAATTATGCAGAGCATCCTGAGGATATAGAAGAGCTTTTTCAATTATTTCAAGAAAATAATGTGGAAGTTGAGACTGTTTCTGAGATTTTAGTTTAAAGCGTGACTGTCAACTTTGTTCTGATAATATAAAGAATTTTTGATTTTTCTTTCCTGGGTATAATCTATTTTATGTTTTCAAGCTTCTATAGTGTATTATCTCCATGAACTCCACAGAAAACTTTTTAACACATTTTGAAAATCAAGACCGAACTTGTCAGTCACAGGAACAGAATAACTATTTAAGTAGCTTTCATTTACTTGATCAAATGAAACATCTGATAAAAAAAGGTAAAGTTTCTATCCTCATGCCAGAAGGTGAGGGTGGGGGTTTAAGTGGAGAAGTTCACTTAGTTGAATATGATGGAAATAAATATGTCGTTAGAAGATGTCTTGACTTAAAGAAGGCTAGGCTATATGAATTCATTTCAAAAAAACTTGAAAAGAAAGGATTTTTACCAAAGTTTTTGGGAAGAGATAAAAAAGATGTTTTTTACGAATACATCGAGGGAAGAGACTTAAGACAGAACGAAAAAATGGAGATATATTATCAATTGGGTAAAATAGGTGGAAGTGTTAACAAGATATGCTATGATTATAATTCAGATAAGGAATTTTATAAGACATTAAGAGAATTAGAAAATGGAAACTATAATCCTTCTCCCAAAGTCTTAATGAGAAGAAAACTTAGTAAAATTACTCGTAAACCGAAAAGAGTATTGACTGCTAAAAAAAGAAAAGAGATTCAAAAATTATATGGTTCATTGAAAAGAGAGATTAATCCTAAAATCTCCTTAGATATTTCTGATTTCGTTCCCGGGAATTTTAGATTAAGAAGCGGAAAAGTATTTTTAGTAGATGTTGAGTCTATTAAACCCAGAATTAAAGGTAGTGGAGTTGCTAAGTTCTTTCTTAATTGGGCAAATACATCTCATAAGAAAAAAAGATTTAAGGAAGGTTATCAAAGTGTATCTTCCCTTAAATATTTAGATAGTAAATATGAGGATCTCTGTTACTTAACATTTATTGTTCAAGCTTTATGGTTTAAGAATCATGTGGGAAGAGATTATAGTTCAGATTTAGAATTATTAGAAAAGCTATTTACTAAATATACCATTTAATGTTATATCTTACTCATCTTAAAGAGGTCGATTACCCTGTATTTATCTCACTAAAAAGGAAGATATTATTCGTTATTCTTAGGAAATAGGCTTTCGAAATTCTAAACATAGACCTAAATTACAGTCGTTAAATTTAAATAGGGGCATGAATTCTTGAAGACATATAGAGCCCCGTAGTGTAGCGGCCAATTGGTCTAAACTACCAGGTCGGTCATTCGACCCTTTGGAGGTCGAGACCCAGGTTCGAATCCTGGCGGGGCTATTTTTCTTTTACTTTACTTCATATATTTGTATCTTGGACTGTTGATTGTTTTTTGTAGGTAGGGCTATGTAGAGTTTATTAATTTTTTGGGATCCGATAGAATTTTAAAGTGTTTTTCTTTCTATTGTGCTTATGGAATTTCATAAGGAGGAGTTCAAACTTCTTTGGAAAGTGTATCTTGCTGAATTACTGAGAGGTATTGGTGCATTTATTGTTCCTTTCATGTTTATTTTCCTTCAAAATAAGTCTCTTAGTTTAGCTCAAATAGGGTTTTTGTTAGGTGTTGTTTCTTTAACTAATTTCTTTTTAGAAATTCCTACTGGTGTTATTGCTGATAGATATGGAAGGAAATTTTCAGCATTACTTGGTTTTAGTCTTTCTTATCTTAGTTTCTTTCTGATGATATTTACTGATTCTTATTTTTTCCTTTTGTTTCTCTATTTTCTTCATGGTGTTGGATTCACTTTTATTTCAGGTGCATATGATGGTTGGATCTATGAGTATTTGAAATCACATAAGAAAGAAAAGTATATGCATAACTTCTTGTCTAGAAGACTTAGTTTCTCTTATTTAGGCCTTATTCTTGCTGGTTTGATTGGTGGATATCTTGTGAGCTTTTTAGATCTCTCTTGGTTAATAGTTTTAGATACTCTTTTTGGAGCCTTCTTTTTATACTTTTTATTCCAAATTCCTGATCCACCTATACTTCAAAAGAAGAGTTATGTAGGATTTAAACAATTCTTTGAAACTGCAAAAAGTGGTTTTATGTTGGTAAGAAATAATAAAAATTTATTGTTACTTATTTTAGCTTCTATGTTTTTTACATTTGCAGTTGGTGCAAAGGACCTTCTTTCTCAACCCGCGTATGTTGAGCTTGGAACGCCTCTCCCTTATTTAGGTTATGTTGCTGCAGTTTCTGGATTGATTATCTTTACTGTTCCTAATCTCCTTTTAAAATGGAGTAAAAAACATTCTAAAACTATTCTTCTTCTTTTTACTTTTTTAGAGTTCCTTTTCATTGGCTCTATTTTTTTTGTACATAGTTATTTTCTTTTTGCATTATTTCTTACTTTATCTTTTCTCTGTGGTGCAATAATTAGCCCTATCACAGATAGTATTTTTCAACATCATTCTAAAACTGAAGTTCGAGCTACGGTTATGTCTCTATTGAATATGCTCATCTCTCTTGTTTTTTTTGTTGTCTTTTTTACTGCAGGAATACTGGCCGACATGTATAGTGCTAAAATGGTCTTAGCGGTTTCTAGTTTGTTTATCTTGCCTGCTATGGTTTGTTATTTTTTGCTAAAAGAATAGATTGTTTAGAGTTCTTTATGAACTTTTTATTTTACCCCTATGAGAATAAAGTATCCTTCTCCTTCTTGATTACGAACTTCTAATAGATTTTTAATGGAATGATGAAATATAGAGTATCTTTCTAGTTCATTTAGAAACTCCTCAATTTTATTAAATTTTTCTTCTTGGAGTGCCTTTTTTGTTGTTGTATATCCTTCAAGATCTGCTTTGAATAGATTCCCTCTTTTTTCGCCTGTTACAATTAAACTCCCTTTTGTTTTTAGGACTCGTTGTGCTTCTTGGATTAATGCTTTAAGGTCTTCTCTTTGTACATCGGGTTGTGTTGCTACATGGTGCATATGAACTTCAGTAAAATATGAGTCTTTAAAAGAAATTTTTTTTCCATCACTTTCATAGAGTGTGATATTTTTTGCTTTTTCTTTCTCTATTTCTTCTCTTAGTTTCTTGATTCTTTCTGGAAAAATGTTTGTAGTATCTTCAAATCCTAGCATCCAGAGTTGTACTTCTTCTATTGAGTGTGCGTTCTCTGGAGCAAAATCTACTCCATGATAGTGTGTATCTGCTGGTACTATCTTTAGAAAATCTTCTAGAGTTCCATGTCCTATGGGAAATCCTCCATGTCCTATCTCTAGAATGTGTTTCATAGTGCTTTTTAGAAAAATATGCCTTATACGTAATACTTCAGTGAAGTGAAGGTTTTTGGATTTATATTCTCTAGAAGCGAAAAGTATATATTTCTATTAGCTACTTTGTAGCTAGTGAAAGAAACAAAGATTCAATTAATAGGTTTTGAGATGATAGAAAAACAAGTTAACAAAAGTGGAAATAGTGGTCGTGTCTATGTTCCTATTGAATGGATTGGAAAAAAAGTAAAAATTATCCTAATTGAAAAATGATACCATCCAATATTTCTAAAGAGGAGATTATAAAGAAATACTATGAGTTGGAAAAAGAAAATAATCAACTTAAAAAAGAAAAAGATAAAATTTTGGAAGAAAAAGATAAAATTCTTGAACAGAAAAAGAAAATTGAAAAGGAATTTGAAAA
>CAYJSK010000050.1:1857-7617 GCA_964372745.1 Candidatus Woesearchaeota archaeon | reverse complement strand
CTCCATCTTTTTTTCTCTAAACTCAAGAGTAGTTAATTCCTGGCGGAGATACTAAGAAAAGGGAGATAAAGGTTGGAGCTTCGGAGGGGAGGTGAATGCTCCAACCATGAAAGTGGTATGCAAGTATTTCTAAAAACAAATAGACAAAGAGTATTTATAAAGCACAGGAACACACTTTCCATAACAGCTTTCCACAAAGCTTATAAGTGTCCTATTTTGCACAGCATGCAATGATTTTATTGCTTAATGGGCCCTATTGGTTCCGTGGGATTGATGCACTTTTCGGCTTAGTCTACATTCTTGTAACTTTGCTCATTGCAGCGATGTCTTATAGAGCATATAAAATTACAGAGGAAAAAAAATACGCCTATTTTAGTGCTGCATTTGCATTAATGAGTCTCTCTTTCCTAGTATATTCTATAGTGAACATCGCATTAACCATGCATCTTTCAAACAGCTTAACAAATATCCTGACTGAGTTTGATTATGGTTTCTTATTGCACATGGTTTTCATGTTTGCAGCTTTAACATTATTACTAGTGGTGACTTTAAAAATTGAACAAAAGAAAGTGATCATCTTACTTTTTACATTAATGCTTCTCTTTAGCATTTTTTCCTATCAGTATTATATCAAATTTCACCTCATTTCCTTTTTACTTTTATTTTTCCTAGGACATCAATTTTACACCAATTACTTAGAAAAGAATAATTTCAATGCCAAGCTTGTGTTTATTTCCTTTTATTTATTAGCCTGCGCACAAGTCTTTTTTTTGGCTATGGTATACTTTAATCCACTTTTTTATGTCGTTGCAGATATCTTACAGTTATTAGGATTTTTGGTGTTAGCATATATGTTTGTGAGGGTTTTAAACTATGGGCGAGAGAAGAGAAAAGCTTGATATTATTAAGGACATCCTAGAGGCAATTCGAGATAAAGGCGGAACTATTAAACCCACCCATTTACTCTACAAATCCAATCTTTCACATGACTCTATGAAACGCTATGTCTCAGAGCTTATGGAAAAAGAAATGGTTGCAGAAAAAGAAGAAAAAGAAACCAAGAAATATATAATTACAAACAAAGGTCTAAGATTTCTTACAGATTATCAGCAAATTAAAGAGTTTACAGATTCTTTTGGTTTCTAAATCCGGAAGATTTTCGAATCATTTTTAAAGCTCCCGAAAGATTTCCGAAAATTTCTCACAAAACTTTATGAATTCATTTTTCATAAAAAGAAATATGTACCTCCTTGAAACAAAAGATAAGACAGAGAGGATAATCTACCTCACGAATGAACGCTGGTCACATATTCTACAGGAACATCCCGAAGTTTCTTTCTATTTTTACGATTTTGAAACAATATTGAAGCATCCTACAAAAATAGTTTTTGCAGAATATGATAATAAGGTAGGATATTACTATAAATTTTACAAAAAGAACACAGGTTCTGTAAGGTATCTTTTACTCTTAGTTAAATATTTAAACGGAAAAGGCTTTATAATAACTGCATATTTTACAAAGTGAGAAAAATGAAAGGATCAATGAGAGTACATTATGATCATGAGGGAGATTTCTTAGAAATTTCTATAGGCAAACCTACAAAATGCTATGCTTTTGAAATAAAGCCAGGAATATTTCTACGTAGAGATGAAAAAACAGATGATGTGAAAAGTATAGGTATTGTGGGCTTTAAGAAGAGATCAAAGAGTGTAAAAGATATTGATATAAAACTGCCTATTCAAGTAGAAATGACAATGTAGAGAATAAATGCATATGATAAAAACAAAATCTTCTTGGTGGTGGCTAACCCTTTTCGCAAATCCTCACGTACATACAACCCTGTACCCCCATATCTATGTTTCAAAAGAGTTTCATACATTCTCTAAAACAACACAAGAAAGAATTCTTAAGCATGAGAAAATACATCTAGAGCAGCAAAAGAAACAAGGTATTTTCAAATTTCTCTTTTTGTATGTTTTTGCCTTTCCTTTGTTGTATAATCCCTGGAGATACAAATGGGAGTGGGAAGCATACACAAAATCAGGAACTTCAGAGAAACAAACAAAAGAATATCTCTCTTCCTGGAACTATGGGTTTTTACTTAATCATTAAAATTTGCACTTGTATAAAGCATCAAGTAACTTCCATCTTCTAATTGAGCAACTCCAGGATCCGCACCTTTCAATGCATCTTCTTTTTCAATCTCCCAAGTATATCCCTCCTCAGAAATTGCAGTAGTAATTCCATTTCCTGTCCCATAGAATCGTAATCCATCATCAACGACAATAACTTGTCCTAAAAAATCCATATCTAAACCTTCAATATTCTCTTGCAGTTCAAAATTAATTCCATCTTCTGAAGTGCTATGGTAGTTATCACTGCTATCCATATCCCAAGTATAATGATGCCATAACCCATTAAAATACACCACCGCAGGGTCAAGTATTCCCTTGTGGATATCTGGTGTTTCTCCATTATCATAAACAAAAGACGAAGAAATATCTCCATCCTCTGAATAAACAGATGCTAAGCGTGCATATTCATCCTTAAGCCCATGATAAGTAAAATATAATCGTAATCCTCCATCTTCTGTTTCTACAAGTGTAGGATCCATAGGCTTAGTAGTAGAAGTTGCTGTTGTTCTTCCTTCAGGGAGCTCTTCAAAGTTAATTTTTTGTGGATCACTCCAGGTTTCTCCTTCATCTTCAGAAACAGAGTATGCAATCACATCATATAAGGATTCATCCTCTCGTGAAAAATATTGATATGTTGCAATAAGTTGCCCTTTTGAAGTATAAAGTAAATTAGGGACTCCTCCATATTGAATAAGCCTTTCTCCTTCGGTAAAAGTGAGTCCATCATCAGAATATGCCAGAATCAAATTTCCACTCCAAGCACCATTGCTATCAGGCCACCATTGCTCACTAGAAGAACTTTCTGATGTAGAATCAATATCTAAACTTTGTTCAGTACTTTCACAGTCTTCTGGACATCCACCGGTCTCTTGTTCTATAGCTCCACAAACACCATCACCACAAAGCTTTGTATGGACATTCGAAGTAGATCCCTCTGGAGTTGCAGATTCTGGAGAACTATTATCTTGAACACTACATGCACTAAGAGAAAAAAGAAGGACAAAAATCACAAGACTTCTTTTAATCATTTCCTTCTTAGTGATGAATAACCTTATATATTTTTACTTTCTTTCTTGAGAGATGAAAGAAGTGCCAAAGTCTTTACGAACATGGTTTCTTATCCATTTTGGGGTAGATCTTCTTTTAGCACTCCCTCTCTTTCTTTTTCCCTCAACCATATTTAGTTATCTACAGATACAAGCAGATCCTGTAGCAGGAAGGATTATTGCAGCAGCAATGTTTGCAATTGGCACAACCTCACTTCTAACAAAAGAAAAAGGTGTAGAAAGTTATCAATCACTTCTCACATTAAAAATAATCTGGTCTTCTGTGGCAGTTCTAGCCTTAGGCATTTCAGTTATTGAAACAGGAAACACAATCCTTATCCCTGCTTTACTCACATTTCTATTCTTTAATGTACTGTGGATATATTATAAAAGAAAAGTGTAAAAAAGAGAAGCCCCAGGAGGGATTTGAACCCCCAACCTATTGCTTACGAAGCAATTGCTCTACCGTTAAGCCACTAGGGCAGTTTATACTTGCTTTTCTAATTCAGCACCAAACTTTTTCTGGCACATACTACAGACAATTTTTTTTCCAATAAAAGTTCCTCTAATCTTTCCAAGAAAAGTATCTTCAACTTTCTCTTTACACAGTGCACACTTTTCTGCCATAAAGATACAAATAATACTCTCTTTAAGAGCTTTTTCCTTTAAAAGAAAACATTTTTATAACCTTCAGAGTTTAGAAAAGCATGCACTCTTTAGAAAAAGAATTACTCTCAGAGAAAAACGAAGCAAAGGCAAAGGTCTATGCGGGCTTCTTCAAAACAGGAAAAGGGCAGTATGGGGAAGGAGACATTTTCTTAGGTATTACAGTGCCAAAACAAAGGGCTATTGCAAAGAAATATCTTTCACTGAACTTCAAAGATCTGGAATATTTCTTAAAAAGTCCTATTCATGAATATCGCTTCACAGCATTAGTCATCCTTACAGAACAATTTACAAAAGCAAAAGAAAAAAAAGAAATTTTTGATTTCTACATTAAACAGAGAAAACAGATTAATAATTGGGATCTTATTGATTGTACGACTCCAAATATTGTAGGTGCATATCTCTTTGACAAAGACAAATCTCTACTGTACAAATTTGCACAATCTCCATCAATGTGGGAAAGACGCATAGCTATTCTTGCAACTTTTTACTTCATTAAACAGAGGCACTATAAAGAAACATTAGACATTGCAGAAATACTTCTTCAGGACAAACAAGACCTTATCCATAAAGCGGTAGGTTGGATGTTAAGGGAAGTAGGAAAAAAAGATCAAACTACAGAAGAGCAATTCCTCCAAAAACATTACAAAGTCATGCCCAGAACCATGCTTCGCTATGCAATTGAACGTTTTCCAGAAGAGAAAAGAAGAATGTACTTGAAAAAAGAGTAAACTATTTAAAAGAAAAGCCCTTAGAAAAACTCTATGAGAGAAAAATCATTTGAAGGAAAGATAGCAAAAAAAATTCTGAAAGGCTCGGAAGGAATATGCAAGATCTGTAGAAAAGAAGTACAAGATCTTCTTGCACATAATAAAGCAAAACATAAGGCTTAAAAGTCTTCTCACTATTATTCCCCTGTGCCAGAACAAAAAAAATTGTATTATGTAGGTGTTGATGGTGGTGGGACAAAAACAAAGTGTGTTATTGCAGATTCTAGTGGGAATATACTTGCAACAGGTTTAGCGGGGTCTTCCAATCCTAATTATAAAGGCCTCTATTTTGCATGCGGGTCAGTACTCCTTTCTATGAAACAAGCATTAGATAAACTTGGAGAAGACATACACAACCTTGCTTTTGCTTGCATCTGTGTGGGCCTCTCTGGTGCAGGCCCTAGTTATAGGGGAGAAATAACAAGAGTCCTTTTAAAATATTTTGAAAGTTTTGGTATTCAGTATGGGAAATTAAAAGTTTTTTCTGATGGACTTATTGCTTGGCATGGAGCATTCAAAGGTGAAAAAGGTATAGTCATCATCTCTGGAACAGGAACATTAACCTACGGAAGATATGGGGATAAAGAAATTTCAAGCTCAGGTATGAAAGAAAGAGTGGATCTTTTACGTGGAGGTGCCTTTCACATTGGTCTCTATGGAGCAAAATTCTGTTTAAAGGATGTGAATGCAAAAAGAACAGATTCCATCTTACTCAACACAATACAAAGTGCTTTCGAACAAGGAAAACTCTGGGAAAAGTTTCAAGGGAAGAAAACCTTACAAGAAATTCTACAAGATGCAATGCGTTGTTTTAAGAGAGAAAAAATGCTTCTTCTTGCGAGAGAAGATCTTGCAAGTTTGGCACACTATGTAGACCAAGCTGCAGAGCAAGGAAGTCCGATTGCACGTGTAATTCTAAGAGGAACAGCAAACCAAATCTCTGTAAATGTATCTGCTGTTGCAACTCTTTTGGGTATTTCTGGAACAAATTTTAAAGTTGCAGTAGTTGGTTCAGTTATAAAATCCTTTACAGTTAAGTGGCGTTTGAAAGAAAAATTAGCAATAGAAGAACCTCTTGCAGAGATTGTAGAACCTTTAGTTCCCCCAGAAATAGGTGCATTAGATATAGCTTTAAAAGGCTT